>DATJLB010000298.1:0-1791 GCA_035490915.1 Geobacteraceae bacterium | reverse complement strand
CGCGGCCGATACCAGCAGGACCACCATCCCCACCGGCGCCGTTACCGCCCCCAGCAGGCTGGTTATGACGTTGAAGCGTTCGCTCGTTTCGATATTCATGCAATCGACCTCTTGTTCTGCGTGCGTACCGCTTGTGACCGGGACACGAAGGAGAAGCGGCATGCTCGGTCTCTGCCTTCAGCTGCCGGCGTTCAACCTGTTATTCAGCCATCCCGGCCGGTTGGTGGTGACGGAATTCGCACCGAGGGCGATGAACCGGGCGGCGGAGCGGGGTGCGTCGACGGTCCAGACGTGGAACTCCATCCCGGCGTCACGCAGGGCTCGGACGAACGTGGCGTCGATGAAGCGGCGGGCCTGGCTGGCGAGGCCGCTCGCCCCGGTCCGCTCCAGGGTCCGGAGGACCTCCCCGAGGGGGGGGGACCACCCGCCGCACCGCCAGTCCCTCGTGTAACCCGTGATCCAGAGGGCCTTCACCTCGGGAAGGAGTTTTCGGGCTTCGGCCACGACCTCAGCGTCAAAGGAGAGGATCGTCACCCGTTCCGGCCCGATCCCCGGCTCGGCCAGGATCGCCGCCAGCGGGAGGATGATCTCGGGACCGCTCTTCAGTTCGATGAAAAGCCGCTTCCCCGGCGGAACGGTGGCGATCACCTCCCGGAGGGTGGGGATCGGCTCGCCGAGCCAGGCCTTCCCCTTCCAGGCCCCGACGTCGAGCTCTCGAAGCTGGGTCAGGGTGGCGTCGGCGACTACAAGACGGACTCCGGCGGTGCGCCTGGTTGTCGGGTCATGCAGGCAGACGATCTCCCCGTCCCGGGTGAGGCGGAAGTCCCCCTCGACGCCGTCCGCCTCCTCTTCCCAGGCAAGGCGGAAGGAGGCGAGGGTGTTCTCCGGCGCCTCGTAAGACGCCCCGCGGTGGCCGATCAGCTCAGTGCCCCGCATAGAGCGCTTCCACCTCCCGGCCGAACCGTGCCAGGAGCGCCTTTCGCCGCAGCTTCAGGGTGGCGGTGATCATCCCCTCCTGGACCGTCCAGGGGGAGAGGGTGGCATGGGCCCGCCGGATCTGGGCGTACCCCGGGAAGCGGGCGATCCGCCGGGCTATTTCCGCGAGGAGCGCCTGCTCCACTCGCCCCTCCCCGAGCAGGTCGGTCCGGTCCGCGGGGATGCCGAGGCGCCCCGCCAGCTTTTGCCATTGCCGGTCGTTCAGCACCAGCAGCGCCGACAGATAGGGCTTCCCCTCCCCGACCACCATCACCTGCTCGAACAGGGGATTTACGGTAATTGCCAGTTCCAGGTCCATGGGGGGAACCTTTTCGCCCGTGGAGAGGACGATGATCTCCTTGAGGCGACCGGTGATGGTGATGTGGCCGGAGACCTCGATCCGCGCCAGGTCGCCGGTATGGAACCACCCCTCCCGATCGATGGCGGCCCCGGTCGCGGCATCGTCGTGCCAGTAGCCGAGCATCACGTTCGGGCCGCGGACCAGCAGCTCGCCGTCAGCGGCGGTCCTGACGTCTACGTCCGGGTACGGCAGCCCGACCGTCGAGGGACGGTTGTCGCCGGTGGTGTTGACCGAGATCACGGGACTGGTTTCGGTCAGCCCGTACCCTTGCAGGAGGTTCAGCCCGAGGCCGATGAAGACCCGGGTGATCGGAGGGGCCAGGGGGGCGCCGCCGCTGATGGCAAGGCGCAGTCGCCCCCCGAGGCCCGCCATGACGCGGTCGGCGACGATCCGCTTGAGGAGCGGCCAGAGGAGGAAGAGGGGATGCCATCCGGCGCGTCCCTGGCGGTGGAGGA
>DATJLB010000297.1:0-9036 GCA_035490915.1 Geobacteraceae bacterium | reverse complement strand
GGAGAGGATCTCCATCGGGATCGGGATGGTCTTGTGGGCGGCGAGGACGAAGTAGTTGCGAACCCCGCGCGCGGCCGCGGCGAGGATGCTGGCGGCGATGGCAGGCGCCGTGGTCTCGAAGCCGACCCCGAGGAAGACCACCCGTTTCCCCGGGTTCTTCTCGGCGAGCGCCACGGCATCCAGGGGGGAATAGACGATCCTGACGTCCCCCCCCCTTGCCCGCTCCTCCATCAGGGAGGACGAGGAACCGGGGACCCGCACCATGTCGCCGAAGGTGGCGACGATGGTATCCGGCTGGCGACAGTAGGCGACCGCCCGGTCCACGTAACCGTTGGGGGTGACGCAGACCGGGCAGCCGGGGCCGGAGATCAGCCGCACATTGGCGGGGAGAAGGCTCCGCAGGCCGTACTGGTAGATGGCCATGGTATGCGTGCCGCAGACCTCCATGAAGGTCATCGGCTCGCTCCTTCCCGCCGCCAGCTCTCCGATCCGCCCCGCCAGCCCGCACACGAGCTCCCGGTCGCGATAGTCGTCGATGTAGTTCATGCCATATCCTCTAATTTAAAGACTTCCCGCATGATCGCCAGCGTCTCCCGCGCCTCCGCCTCGTCCAGTTTGGAAATGGCGAACCCGGCGTGGACGATGACGAAGTCACCGACCTGTACCTCGTCGTCGAGGATCATCAGGCTCGCCTCGCGCTTTACCCCGTCGATCTCCGCCACGATGTCGGCCCCGTCGATACTGACTACCTGCATTGGTACACCTAGACACATGATCGTACCCCTCATTCCTACATCGTTGCTTGCACCCTCCCCCAGCCCCTCCTGCTCCCCCCTGGTGGGAGAGGGCCAGGGAGAGGGGGGAAAACTGTCTATGAAACCGTCCGGCCAGCCACCACCGCCTGCCCGAGCGCCAGCCCCCCGTCGTTGGGCGGCACCAGCCGGTGGGTGAAGACCTGCAGGCCCTCTGCCGTCAAGAGGTTATGAACCCGCTCGGTCAGAAGCTTGTTCTGGAACGACCCGCCGGAGAGTACCACCCGTTCGACCCCGCTTTCCAGGCTGATCTTTCCGCAGACGTCCGCCACGGTGGCAGCCAGGGTGTCGTGGAAGCGACGCGCCATGTCCGCTACCGGCTCACCGGCGGCAATATCCCGGAGAATGGCGCCGATCGTCAGCCGAAAATCGACCACGCACCTCCCATCCTCCGTGAAGATCGCCCGTGGATACTCCCAGGTCGACGCACCCCGCTCTGCCAGCGCCTCCAACTCAATGGCAGCCTGCCCTTCGTAGGCGTTCCTGGCTCTTACCCCGACGAGCGCCGCCACCGCGTCGAACAGCCGGCCGCAGCTCGACGTGAGGGGGGAGTTGATCCCCCTGGCGAGCATCGTGAGAAACAGCTTTTGCTCCCGTGCGGCGATCTCTCCGAAACAGGGGAGGCCGAGCTCGAACAGTCCCGGGCCGTAAAAATCATGGAGGTAGGCGATCGCCATCCGGAACGGCTCCCGGGCCGCCGCGTCCCCTCCCGGCATCGGCATGTAGCGGAAATGGCCGCGCCGCTGGAAAGAGCGGTAGGAGCCGAGGAGGAACTCCCCTCCCCAGACGTTTCCGTCCAGGCCGAAACCGGTGCCGTCGAAGATGACGCCGATCACGTCCCCCTCCAGACGGTTTTCCGCCATGCAGGACGCCATGTGGGCGTGGTGGTGCTGGACCGGTATGCGCGGCATCCCGGCACATTCGCCGGCAAACCCGGTGGAGACGTAATCGGGGTGGAGATCGTGGGCCACGGCGACGGGTGCGATCTCCAGGATCTTTGCCAGGTGCGTCACGGTCTCTTCCAGGGAGCTGCGGGTGGCGCTGTTCTTCAGGTCGCCGATGTGCTGCGAGAGAAAAGCCTTGCCGCCCCTGGTGAGGCAGACCGCGTTCTTCAGCTCGCCGCCGACCGCCAGCACGCTCTTCTGGGGAGCGGGGAGCGAAACGGCGCGGGGTACGTAGCCGCGGGAGCGGCGCAGGAAGAGCGGGTTCCCCTGGAAGACCCGGATGATCGAATCGTCGGAGCGGCTCCGGATGTCGCGATCGTGGGTCAGGAAATAGTCGGCGATCCCGGAAAGCCCTTCGAACGCCTCCCCGTCCCTGAACAGGATCGGCTCGTCGCTACGATTGCCGCTGGTCATCACCAGGGGGGTACGCGCATCCCGCAGCAGCAGATGGTGAAGCGGCGTGGAGGGGAGCATCATCCCGAAGTAGCCATTAGCCGGAGCGACCAGGTCAGAGATGGGCGTGCCGTCCCGCTTTGGGAGGAGGATGATGGGGCGCTCGGGCCCCGCGAGCAGGCGTTTCTCCAGCTCGTGACAGATCGCATGCCGCTCGATCTCCGCCAGGGAGGGCGCCATCAGGGCGAAGGGCTTTTCGTCCCGCTCCTTGCGCAGCCGGAGTTCCCGCACCGCCCCGTCATTGAACGGGTCCACCGCCAGGTGGAAGCCGCCGGCCCCCTTGACGGCCAGGATCCGTCCCTCGCGGAGGAGATCGACGGCCCTGCGCAGAGACGCATCACCCTCCGCCGTCACATCGCGACCCTGCGCATCGGCGAGGCGGAGCCTCGGCCCGCAGTCGGGGCAGGCGTTGGGCTGGGCGTGAAAGCGGCGGTCTGCGGGGTTTTCGTACTCGGCACGGCACGCTTCGCACATGGAGAAGGGGGCCATGGTGGTGAACGGCCGGTCGTACGGAATGGCGGTGATGATGGAGAAGCGGGGGCCGCAGTTCGTGCAGTTGATGAAAGGATAGCGATAGCGGCGGTTGCCGGGATCGAACAGCTCCCGCAAGCATTCCTCGCACACGTCGCCGTCCGGAGCGATCTGGACCTGATTCTCGCCTGCAGCGCTCGGCAGGATCAGGAAACCCCGCTCGCCGACGGGAGCGAGCTTCTGCGTTCTGATGGCGGAAATGGCGGCGAGGGGGGGCGCCTCCCGGTCGATGTCCCGCAGGAACGCCGTGACGTTCACCTGCATCCCCTCCGCTTCCAGCAGCACGCCGCCTGGGGTGTTGCGCACCCAGCCGCCGACTCCGTGACGACCGGCAAGCCGGTAGATGAAGGGACGGAAGCCGACCCCCTGGACGATCCCTTCGATTTCTATCCTGATCCTCGTAAAAGCCGGCATGTCATCATCCGTAGAGGCGAGCGAGCATTTCCGGAACCTGGCGGCGTTTCGCTTCCTCCCCCGTTGTGCGGCGTAGCGCTGCTACGCCTCCGCCGGAGTCGTCGCAAAGCCTTGCCAGAACCCGAAACTGCACGCTCGCCGGATTAGCCGAAAAATCGGATTTGGAAGTATGCCAACCGGGCGCGAGATGGGCGGAAGACCGCGCCCGCGTCTATCCTGCTGCTGCTATCCCCTTTTCCAGCCACGCGTACCAGTCAGTCATCCCCTCCCCGCTCCTGGCGGACACCTCGAAAATGACGATCTCCGGGGTGACCCGGCGGGCCATCTCCTTGCACCGCTCCAGATCGAACTCCAGGTGGGGGAGGAGATCGGTCTTGTTGATCAGCATCACATCGGCGGCGCGGAACATCTGGGGATACTTGAGGGGCTTATCCTCCCCCTCGGTCACCGAGAGGACCACCACCTTGTGGTGCTCTCCCAGGTCGAAGGCGGCGGGGCAGACCAGATTGCCGACGTTCTCGATGAACAGGAGATCGGTATGATCCAGGTCGAACTTCTCGGCCGCGTGGCTGACCATGTGGGCATCCAGGTGGCAGCCGGCGCCGGTGTTGACCTGGACGGCCGGCGCACCGGTGGCGGCGATCCGCACCGCGTCGTTGTCGGTCTGCTGGTCCCCCTCGATCACCCCGCAGCGGACCTTACCCGCGAGGTCGCGCAGCGTCCGCTCCAGGATGGTGGTCTTACCCGAGCCGGGGGAGCTGACCAGGTTCAGTGCGAAGATCCCCTTCTCCCGGAAGAGAGCGCGGTTCCCCGCGGCCAGCCGGTTGTTCTTGGCAAGGATGTCGGTCTCCACGGCGATCCGCCGCGCACCCTCCCCCGCGCCATGGTGCCGTTCCCCGTGGTGGTGCCCATGATCGTGGTGATGGCCGTGACCCTCGTGGTGATGGTGCCCATGGCCGTGATCGTGATGATGGCCATGACCGTCATGGTGATGGTGTTCATGGTCATGATCGTGGTGATGTTCGTGCCCTTCGTGATGGTGCTCATGGTCGTGATCGTGGTGATGCTCGTGGCCATCGTGATGGTGCTCATGGTCGTGGTGATGCTCTTCGCAGCCGCACGTGATGCACATGCTACTCCACCTCCAGTTCTTTTACCCGCAACTCTTCGCCGGCAAGGAGTTCGACTCCGAAACTGCCGCAGGCGGGGCAGGGATCGTAGCAGGCGGCAACGGCGAACTCCGCGCCGCAGCCGTGGCAGCGCCCCCGGGCCGGTATCCGTTCGATGACGAGCCGCGCTCCCTCCAGCAGCGTGTCCTGCGTGCAGGCGTCGAAGCAGAATTCGAGCGACTCCGGCACGACGCCGGAGAGGTCGCCCACCTCGAGGACGACCGCGATGACCCGCCGTCCCGCCGCGTTTCTCTCGCAGATATCCACCACGCTCTGGGTTATGGACATCTCGTGCACGAATCACCCCCGATACCAGCACTATAGCAAAATCCGGAAATTTATTAAAGTTGTATACGCTTGCCCGCTCATTATTAAACCGGCCTCGCGCACCATCGCATGACCGGAGAATCAAGCTGCATCTTTGGACGCATCCATTGCCTTGTCGGCCTCGGCAGCCTCTTTCGCGGCCGTTTCCTTCAGCTGTTCCCTTTCTGCGGCGGCCCTCACCTCATCGTCCACGCTCCTCCTGAAGTCGTTCGAGGCCCGTTTGAACTCGGCGAGACCTTTCCCGAGCGACCGGGCGAGGTCGGGGAGCTTCTGCGGGCCGATCACAATCAGCGCGAGGACCAGGATGACTATCAATTCCGGCATTCCGATACCAAACATGTCTATTTCCTCCCGATCATCGGTCGTTTTCTTTATTCGGGCGAAGCTCGATCTCGTCCTTCCCTTCGGAGGCCTTCTTGAAATTCCTGATGCTCTTGCCGAAGGCGCTCCCTATCTCCGGCAGCTTGCCGGCGCCGAAAACCACCAGTACGATAACGAGAACAATGATCATTTCAGGCAAACCGAATCCGAACATGTAAACCTCCTCCTCGGGTGTTTTCGTCTATCATGGGACTCACGTCACATCTCTTTGCCGGCCTGTCCGGACAGCCGCTTCAGGCACGCTGCCGCAGCGTTTCTAATCATCGCACTCCGGTCATTGCTCCTGATGGACCGGAGGAGCCCGACGGACCCGGCATCGTGAAAATGCCCCAGATAATCGACAACCGACCATCGTACGATTTCGTTGCCGCTCTTTCCGTACTGCAGGATCCTGTCCCTGTACCTGGTGCTCCGTATGGTTCCGAGGTCCCGTATCGCCATGCCCGAGACGTCGGGATTGGTCGAGTCGAGGTGCTGCGCGAACACCGTTTCAGCGAGGGCGACATCGGCATGTATCAGCGCCGTGGCAGCTGCACTGCGTACCCGATTCGGCTTCCCGGTGTCGTTATAGGTGGCGACGAAACAGGAAGTCCCGGTTTTCCCCACCAGCGATCGAATCCTCTGGTCGTATGCGAGGATTTCCCTGTCTTCGACCGCATGCGCCAGCCGCCATACGTTGTAGTGGTACAGAAGTCTCTCTTTCCACGACCATGCGGCAAAAAGAACGACCAATGCAGCGGTTATGAGCAGAACGGGCTTTTTCATGGCTGGATGTGCAGGTCCCCTCTTCAGTGCGCTATCTCTCTCTTAACGGCCTCGATCACCGCGGGCATCATCTCCCGCACTGCCGGGGAAAGCTCGGTTCCCCATTGGATCAGGGCCGGCTCCACCCCGAACACGACCACCTCGGGGACCGTGTCCCTTCCGGCCAGATAAAGGGTGCGCGACACGTCGAAGCCGTGCAGGGAGGCAATGCACTGCGGTTTCAGGCACTCTTCGAACGGCACCCGGTAGACCGTGCCGGGTGCTTCATCCCCCTGCATGGCGTCCACGATGATGATGCGATCCGCCTTCTCGATTTCCGGCAGGGCCGAGAGAAAATCGGTGCCCGCCTCCAGCACGACCACGTCCTCAGGCAGCGCCTCCTCCTGGAGGGCGCGGGCTGCATGGCAGCCCACGCCCTCGTCCATCAGAAGAAGGTTGCCTATTCCGAGAATAAGCGTTGTCACCTTAGCCTCGGGCCCCGGCGTTGGCCACCACCACCGGCTTGCCGTCGGGACGCATCACGTGCACCGCGCAGGAGAGGCAGGGGTCGAAGGAGTGGACCACGCGCAGCGCCTCGATCGGCTCGGAGGCGTTGGAGACCGGGGTACCGATCAGCGCCTGCTCGAGGGGGCCATGCACGCCGTTGGTGTCCTTCGGGGAAGCGTTCCAGCAGGTGGGGGTGATCACCTGGTAGTTGCCGATGGCCGGGCCGCCGGCGGGGTTGTGGGTACCGGAGCCGGCGGTGGTCATCCAGTGGCCGAGGGCGCCGCGCGGCGCCTCGGTGAGCCCTTCGCCGGAAGCGCTGTAGGGGGTGGTGTAGGTATTGTAGTTCGAGCCCCCCACGGCGACCTGGGAGAGCCACCCCTGCATGGCGTCCGCCACCTTCTGCGTTTCCAGGGCGCGCGCCATGTGGCGATCCATGACGGAGACGCCGGTGCGGTAGTCGCCGTTCACCCACATGCGGGCAAGCGGGCCGCACTCCATGGCGTTGCCGTTGTAACGCGGGGATTTCAGCCAGGAGTAGGCGCTCGTCTTGGTGGCGGGGTCCACGGTCACGGTGCTGCCGCTCGCCGGGTTCAGGTTGTTGGTGGAGTCGTTGTACCAGGAGTAGGTCACCATCTCCTTGATATTGCTGGTCACCACGCTCTGCACGCTGGTGGGGGCGGAGTTCAGCACGTAGCCGCGCTTCAGGAGACGGTTCGGGTTGGAGGTGTCGTCCAGGTCGAACACGCCGAAGGCGAGGAGGTTGCCGGAGCCTTTGCCGATGTGGCTGTAGTCGGAGTAGACGCTCGCCAGCAGCTCCACGTCCGGGACGTAGTGGTTGTTGATGAAGGAGATCAGGGTGTTCAGGTAGTTGGAGAAGTTGGTGATCATGGTGCTGGTCGGCTTGGTGGTGACACCGCCGGCCTGGATGGCGGAAAGCCCCGGCATGCGGCCGGCGAAGATGGCGCACATCTCGTGGGCCTCGCGGCGCATGGTCACCGCGGTGGTGAAGTTGTTCACGATCTGGGAGAGGCTGGAGCTCCGCATCAGGTCCACGTTCCAGTAGGGGGTCCAGGGGGCGCTGGCCGGGCCCACTATGTAGTCGAGGGAGGCCAGGAGGTAGAAGTGGAGGATGTGCGACTGGATGAAGTTGGCGCCCAGGATCAGGTTCCTGAGGAGCCTGGCGTCGGTCGGGACGGTGAGGCCGGCTGCGGCCTCGAGCGTCTTGACGGCGGCCACGTTGTGCGATACCGGACACACGCCGCAGATGCGCTGGGTCACGTAGGGGGCGTCCTTCGGGTCGCGCCCCTTGAGGATGAGCTCGAAGCCGCGGAACTGGGTGCCGGTGGTCTGCGCGTCGATGATCTGCTGCACGCCGTTCACGGTGTCGATGGTCACCTGGATCTTCAAATGCCCTTCGATCCGGCTTACCGGATCAACGATGGTTACGGTTGACATCTTGGTCTCCTATGAAAAATGAAGAATGAATTCTCTTGGTAATAGCGATGGTAGCCTCGGGGGTGAAACGCCCCGCTTAGTCCGGCCTGCTGCTGTGGCAGACGGTGCAGGTGGTCTTGATGGAGGTCCCGCCGTCGTGGCCGAGCGGATAGGCTCCCGCGGTGCTGAAAAGGGGAGCGAACTTGTCGGGGAAGGTGCTCTGGGTGCAACCCTGGCACAGGCCGTCCGCGCCGTTGCCGTTGGACGAGAGGTTGCCGACGCACCAGTTCTGGCCGTTGTTCCACTGGATGGTCGGGCAGTTGGCGTAGGTTTCCCTCCCCTTGCAGCCGAGGTTACCCATGCATTTCCCGGTCTCGGAAAGGGAATTCGCCCACACTTCCCCATGCGCGGACCTGGGGCAGTGGCTATGCACGGTGGAGCCGTAGATGGCGGTCGGCCTGCTGGAGGAGTCGAGGGTGATGGTGGCGCCGGCGAGGAGCTGGGCGATGGTCCACACGATCCAGTCCGGATGGGCCGGGCAGCCGGCGATGTTGACGGTGGAGACACCGGTGGCGGCCTTCACGCTCTTGATGCCGGTCGGGTTCGGTGCGGCGCCGCACATCCCGCCGAAGCTCGCGCAGGTGCCGACGGCGATCACCTTGGCGGCCTTGGGGGCGAGTGTCTGCACCAGGGAGAGTGCGGTCATGTCCTGGCCGTTGTGGGAGTATACGGTGCAGGTGGCGCCGTTGTAGGCGGTGGGGATCCCCCCCTCCACGGCGAGGATGAAGCTCCCCGCCTCGGCGTTGAGCAGCGTCTGCACGGCCAGTTCGCCGGCAGCGGCCATCAGTGTCGGGTGGTACACCAGATCGATGGTGTTGACCAGCAGGTCGGCGAGGTCAACCGGGGCGCTGCTGGAGATCCGGTTCGCCAGGGATACGGTGCAGCCGGAGCAGCTCGCCCCCTTGATCCAGATGATCGGCGGGCCGTTGGTGCTGGCGAGCGCCTTGGCCAGAGGCCCGAGCGCAGAGGTCAGCCCCAACGCGGCCGCCGATGCGCTGCAGTACTTCATGAAATCTCGTCTCGTAATCTTCATCTTTTCCCTCCTGAGTTTTGTGGGCCAAAATTCTTCCGTTCATGCAACCTGACGACGAACCAACTTCGTGCTACAGTTCATGTCCCTCCTTGAATTGTCGACTGTATGCAGGTTTGCCGCTTCGTGCATGGTGTAACGGGCATCAAGAGAGCGCTGTGATCGGATTGAAAAAAGCCCAAACCAGAGCGCACGCTGCATGCAGTTCTTGATTTGGGCTTTCTGGTACC
>DATJLB010000296.1:0-19100 GCA_035490915.1 Geobacteraceae bacterium | reverse complement strand
ACCGGTCTTGTCGAAAGCCGCCACGCTCACCCTGCTCAGCCGCTCCAGGACGTCCCCCCCCTTGAAGATCACACCGGCGGCCGCCGCCGCGCCGGTCCCGGCGAGGATCGCCGTCGGCGTGGCGAGCCCGAGGGCACAGGGGCAGGCGATCACGACTACCGCCAGCGCCGTCATAAGCGGGGCGCCCGGCTGGCCGAGGTTGTGATAGTGCCAGATGAAGGTGGCCAGCGCAAGAAGAAGGACCGCAGGGACAAACAGGGCCGCCGCCCGGTCCGCCACCCCCTGGATCGGCGCCCGGCGGCTCTGGGCCTCTTCGACGAGGCGGGCGACCCGCGCGACGAAGCTGTCAGCCGCCCCGCGTTCGCATGCCATCCGGACCGCCCCGGTGAGGTTGATGCTCCCGGCGATCAGCCTCTCCCCGGGCCAACGCTCGACCGGCAGCGGCTCACCGGTAGCGGGCGATTCGTCCACGGCGGTACAACCTTCCACGATGCGGCCGTCCACCGGAAACCGCTCTCCCGGCGAAACCAGGACGAGATCGCCGGGACGGAGCTCCGCCACCGCTACCGTCTCCACCGCATCCCCGGCACAGCGGCGTGCCTCCCCGGGAGTCAGCTCCAGGAGCCGCTCTACGCCGCCGGCAGCGCGCCTTTTGGCGGCGTTCTCCAAAAGTCTCCCCGCCAGGATCAGCGTGACGATCATGGCAGCTGTCTCGTAGTAGACCTCTCCGCCGACGCGGCTGACGTAAATGCTGTACCCGTACGACGAGAGAGCACCGGTGGCGATAAGGAGGTCCATGGTCGGCGCCCGGTTCACGATCCCGCGCCAGGCGCCCCGCAGAAACGGCCACCCGGCGTAGAAGATCACCGGTGTGGTGACCAGGAAGGCAAAGAGGTGCAGGAAGGACTTGGTCTCCGGTGCGATCCCCTGGAAGTAGCCGGCGTACAGGGCAAAAGAATACGCCATCAGCTGCATGGAGAGGAAAAAAGCGGTGCCGAACCGGACGAGGAGGTCCCTCCGCTCCCGCACGGCGCTCTCCTCGGCGGCCGAACGGGTGTACGGGCGGGGGGCGTAGCCGAGCTCGCCGATCCGGTTAAAAATCGCCGCAGGGGTCGTCACCCCCCCATCGAACACGACCCGCGCCCTACCGGTGGCATAGTTCACCCGGACATCGCGCACCCCCGGCAGGCGGCCGACGACCTTCTCGTTGAGCCAGACGCAGGAGGCGCAGCGGATACCGTCGATGACGATGTCGATGGCGCTCGAGACACCGTGGGGATAGACGAAACGGGAAAGGTCGGCATCGTGGAAGGCACTCCGATAGGCGCCTGCGCCCATCCCCTCCTCCCGCCACTCCCTGCGGCGGTAGAAATCGCCGAGTCCCGCGCCGTTGATCAGGAGGTAGGCGCCGTGGCAGCCACGGCAGCAGAACCTCACGACAGCACCGTCCCGGTCCTCCGAAACGCTCATCCCCGGAGGCACAGCGGCGTTGCAATGGAAGCATGTTTCAACGCTTTCCGCCAACCGCACCACCATCCGTTTCCGCTACGCCGCGGCCGTGGGTTTCCCCGTACCGGAGGCCGTGGCGGTAATAGTCGGGATCGACCACCCGGCTGACCCGGTGCGCGGCCACGATCATGCACACTGCCATGGAGACGATGAAAACACCGATCAGCGCCACGAGTGAAATTTTCCAGGATCTTCCCACCGGCCGATTGTCCTTCATGCGCACCCCCTATTTCGCGAGCAGCGTGACGGGAGCAACCGCCACCACCTGACCGTCCCGTACCAGACGGAGCTCCACCGAACGTGGCTCAACTGGTGCGGGTGCGACCTTCACGATGAAATCGATCCGCCGATTGGCGTTTGCCGCGAGTCGAAGGTCAGCCACCGGCCCGAGGAGCTCCATCCTGAGGCCGCCGATCGGGGCCACCGTCAGGGTAAAGGTAGCAGGAGCATCGGCGCGGTTTTCAAGGTAGGCAGAAAAGGAGTTGATCAAGGCGCCGTCGGCAAGCCGACGCACCACCCCTACCCTCCCCCGCTCCACCTTGATGGTCGCTTCTTTCCGGGTGGCAATCCCTACCACCAGCACAATGCAGAGCAGGAGGGTGATCCCCGCGAAGAGGAGTGACCTGCCGTTAAGGGGACGCCCGCCCCCTTCTTCCCTCCGGCCGAAGGTATAATGGATGAGCCCTCCCCCGTCCCGCCTCTCCATCACCCCCCGACAGGCGTCGAGACACCGGCCGCAGTTGATGCACTCCACCTGGAGGCCGTTCCTGATGTCGATCCCTGTGGGACAGGCGCGCTCGCAGGCGCCGCAGCGGAGGCAGAGATGGGAGAGACCCGGGTCGAACTCCAGGGTAAGGGTGTTCCTGTCCATGGTCAGGAGCTGGATGCGGCCGTAGGGACAGACCGTGCGGCAGAAGCTGCGCCGGATCAGGACCAGATCACCATAAATCAAAACAAAGGTCGAGACAAGGGTTATTCCGGCCACCATCCCGATTCTCCCCTCCAGCAGGCGGGGGAAGAAATCATAGGGAGAGATGAAGTACCAGACGAGATTTGCCGCGACGATCCCGGAAAGGAGCAGGTAAAAAAGGTGCAGAGCTGCGCCCCGGAGATATTTCCCCGGGATGGCGGCAGCCACTCGCCGGTCGATGAAATCGGACAGATCGGAAAGGGTCGTCTGGGGGCAGAGCCAGCCGCACCAGACTCTCCCGAACACCATGGTGACGAAGAGGAACGCGAAGACGAAGATGAGAATGGCGAGCAGGAAAAGGTAGAACTCCTCGATCCTCACCCGGGCGCCGAAAAAAAAGAGCGTTCGGGACGCAGCATCGAGACGAAGGAGCGATTCGCCCCCCACCCGCACGAAGGGGAGCCCTAGAAGCAGGAGGGTGGAGAGCCATTGGACCAGCTTTCTTTTCGGGGCGACCATGGGAAGAGGCATGACACGTCAGTGCAGTTACAGTGACAGAATGTACTGGACAAGACCTTCGATCTGCTCGTGGGAGAGATCGTTCTGGAACGGGGGCATGCCGCCGGGACGTCCGCCGGCAATGGATTCGCCAATTGCCTGGGCCGTTCTGCCGTACCTGAACTCCTTGCGGGTCAGGTCCGGTCCGATTCCCCCCTTGGCATCGGCCCCGTGACAGGAAGCGCACCGCTCGGCAAACAGCTTTTTCCCTATGGCCAGGTAGTCCTCCTTCTTCCCCTCCTTGTGACCACCGGCGATCGGTTGGCCGGCCAGCATCGACTGCTTGGCCTGTTTCTTCCGGGCGAACTCCCCCTCGGAGCTCCAGCCGCTGAAAAAGTAGTAGGAGATGAAGAAGAGCGCCCAGATTACGAGCACGGACAAAAGGACCCTGAATATCGTGGGGGATTTTCGCTCGATCCGGTACTGTATGCCGTCAAAATCTTTGTGGTCGTCGGCCATGATGCCTCCTAAAAAGTTTCAGGTTCAGGTGTAAACTCATAACTCAAAACTCATAACTCACAACTGCCGTTAATCGTCTTCCATCATCCTGTATTTCGGGCTCTCCCCCTTCTCCCGCCTTTTCCTGCTGCAGGTCCGCACAACGATCGCCGAGAAGACTGCCAGGAGGAGAAAGGTAGTGCCGAGATAGTACACAACGGCCAGATCCATGTCAGTGCTCCCGATGGTGTTTTATGAAGGTGACCACTTTCCAGACGCGCTCCTTGCCCAATGCCTCGCCGAAAGCGGGCATCCCCCCCGCCGGGATACCGCTGTAAACCGCCTTGAAGATGTCGCTGTCCGGCTTGTCCAGATCCGCCAGGGACGGACCGATGTTTCCCTTGAGGTCGGTGCCGTGGCACTGGGCGCATTCTTTTTCAAAGATCCCCTTTCCTTCGGGAAGAACGGCCTTGAAATCCTGGAACGGATTCGTCACCTCGCCGGCCACGGCCGCCTGAGCACCCTTGCGCCACGGGATGTCGTTCCCGAGCTTCTGCAGGTATGCGACCAGCGCGTCCATCTCGCTCTTTCCGGTGAGCGCAACAAGGTCAGACTGGGTATAGGGGAAATGGAGCGCCTTCATTTTCCGCTCGGTGAGAGATGCATCGAGCGGACGCTGCAGGAAGGCGTATTTCGGCATGTTCGAGCGGGGGACCATTGACATCGGATCCGCCATGTGCCGGTAGTGCCAGGCATCGGGGTACTTGCCGCCGATCCGCGCGAGGTCCGGCCCGGTACGGCGCGACCCCCAGAGGAACGGCTGGTCGTAGACGAATTCGCCCACCTTGGAGTAGTCGCCGTACCGCTCCACGTCGGCAAGGAGAGGACGAACCGTCTGGGTATGGCAGTTGTTGCATCCTTCCCGGATATAGATGTCCCTCCCCTCAAGCTGCAGGGGGGTATACGGCTTGACCTCGACAATGCGCAGCTTCGGGTCGTTGATCCACCGGAAGGGGGCGATCATGGTGACGGTGGTGCCGACCATAATGACGGCGGCGGCAAGGAGCAGCAGGATGACGGGTTTTTTCTCGATCATGGAGGCTCCTTTCCTAGACGGTTTCGGCTGCGGCGGCCGAACTGCCGCCGGACGCCGTCTTGTAGAGGTTGTAGATGAAGACGAGGAGACTCGCCAGGTAGATGAGTCCGCCGACCGCCCTGCCGTACCAGTAGGGATACATCTCCACCAGGGTTTCCATGAAGCTGTAGTGGAGGCTTCCGTCCGGGTTCGTGGCATGGAGCATGGTCGCCTGCTGGATGCCGGCAACCCACATGGTAATGGAGAAGATCAACTGCCCCGTCACCGCCAGCCAGAAGTGAAGGTTTGCGAGGCCGACGCTGTAAATCTCCCGTCCGTACAGCCGCGGCACCGTGTAGTAGATGGCGGCAAAGAGGACGAGCGACACCCACCCGAGGGTCCCCATGTGGACGTGCCCCGGCACCCAGTCGGTGTAGTGGATGAAGGCGGAGAAGGTCCTGACCGCCTGGGCCGGCCCCTGCAGCGTCTGGAGGCCGTAAAAGGTGATGCCGAAGACGAGGAACTTCACCAGGTAGTTCTCCCGCATCTGGTGCCACTGGCCGTTCATGGAGAAGTAGCCGTTGAAGACCGCACCCCAGGAGGGGGCGATCAGCATGATGGAGAAGGCCGTGGCGAGGGTCTGGACCCAGTCGGGAACCGGCGTCCAGAGCAGATGGTGGGCGCCGGTCCAGAGGTACATGAAGATCAGGCTCCAGAAGGCGATCACTCCCATCCGGTGACTGTAGATCGGCACGCCTGTCGCTTTGGGGAGGAAGTAGTAGAAGATCGCCAGGGGAGGCGTGGTTAGGACCATCGCCACCGCATTGTGACCGTACCACCACTGGACGTTGGCGTCATTCGCCCCGGCATACGCGGAATAGGACTTGGTGAGCGAGACCGGAATCCCGGCGTTATTCACGAGATAGAGGACCGCTACTCCCACCAGGGTCGCGAGGATGTACCAGAGGGAGATGTACATCTGCTCTTCACGGCGTTTCACGACGGTCATGATGACATTGATGCTGAAGGTGACCCAGAGCACCACCACCAGGAGCGCCACCGGCCATTCCAGCTCGGCATACTCCTTGGAGCGGTTCATGCCGAGAAGAAGCGTCACCGCCGCCAGGGCGATGACGACGTTGAACAGCCAGAGCTGGAACCTGGCAAGCCCCGGGCTCCAGAGACGGGTCCTGGTCAACCGCTGGGTGATGTAGAAGAAGAAGGCCATGAAACTGCCGATTCCCCAGCCGAAAATGCCGGCATTGGTATGGATCGGCCGAAGCCGGCCGTAGGAAAAGTACGGGGGATAATTGAGCTGCGGGAAGGCGAGCTGGAGCGAGATCAGCACCCCGAGCAGAACCGCCACCACCCCCCAGACGATGCTCCAGGTGATGAACCCCTTGACAACATCATCCGCGTATCCTTCCTGGTGTTCCATGATGACCTCCTGAAGATAGAAGCGCCACAATCCGGCCTTCCTGGCGCAATTATAAAATTATAACGAATAAAAAACAAAATACAAGCCTGTCTATGAACGAAAAAGTCCCTGGCGGCGCGTTTAATGCCGACCAGGGACTTTGGGAGAGCGGAAATCGGAGAGCGGAAGGCTGGATGGCCGGGAGCAAAAGATTTTACTTCCGCACCTCCGCGCTTCCGCCTTCCGGGCTAATACGCCTGTCGGTCCCCCATCACCTCCTCGACCGTGACTGGTGCCCGGAAAATCCGGTAGACCCAGATCTTATAGGCTATGACGATCGGGACGAAGACGAGCGCCACCACGGTCATGATCTTCAGTGTGTAGGGGCTGGAAGAGGAATTGAAGATGGTGAGGCTGTAGCCCGGATCGAGACTCGACGGAATCAGGTTCGGAAAGAGACCGATCACCCCTGTGGCCACCACCAGGACGATGGTGAGGCATGATGCGACGAACGCCTTCAGATGATCCCCCTTCCAGGCGAACATCCTGATACCGACAAGGGCGGAAACTGCCAGGATCGGCACGATGAGGAGGAGCGGATTGCTGAAATAATTGTCGTACAGTTTCGTAGCAAAATGGGTATACCCGAGGAAGGCCACGGCAACGACCAGCAATACCGGCCAGAGCCTGGCAGCCATCGCGGCCGACCGGGCGCTCAACTCGCCGCGTGTCTTGACCGCCGCGTAGAGCGCGCCGTGCACCGCAAAAAGCATGACGAAAAGTACGCCGGTCAGAAGGCCGTACGGGTTGAGAAGCGACAGGAACGAGCCGTGGTAGCCCGCCGCGTCCATCGGCAGGCCGGCAAAGATGTTACCGAAGGCGACACCGAACAGGAGCGCCGGAATAAAGTTGCCGAGGAGAATGGCGACGTCCCACCCCTTCCGCCATGCCCCGCTGTCCACCTTTCCCCGGAACTCATAGGAGACACCGCGGATGATCAGGGCAAACAGGAGCAGGAGCAGCGCCGTGTAGAGGTAGCTGAACATGAGCGCGTAGGTGGTCGGATAGGCGGCAAAGGTCGCCCCGCCGGCAGTCAGAAGCCAGACTTCGTTCCCGTCCCAGACCGGGCCGATGGTGTTGATGAGCACGCGTTTTTCTCCGTCGTTCTTGCCGAGAGCGTAGTGAAGCATGCCGGTTCCCAGCACGAAACCGTCCAGCATGAAATAAACGGACCAGAGCACTCCCCAGAGCACGAACCAGATAACCTGAAAAAGCATATTACGCCTCCTGTCCCATTGGTTTGATAATCGCGGTAAGATCGTCATCCGGCCCTTTGCGGGCGTACTTGGCAAGCAGGTAGATGTCGATTGCGCCGAGCGCACCGTACAGCAGGGTGAAGCCGAGCAGGGAGAAAACCACCTGGGACATGGCGAGCGATTTCGACACCCCGTCGCCGGTTTTCATGATGCCGTACACGATCCATGGCTGCCGCCCCACCTCGGCAACAACCCAGCCGAGTTGGTTGGCGATGTAGGGGAGCGGGATGGCAAAGAGCATGATGGTCAAAAAGAGCCTGTTCTTCTCGAGGTTCCTGCCGCGGGAGAGGACGACCGCCAGAAACGCCGCCAGAATGAAGAAGGTACCGAGTCCGACCATGAGACGGAAGCTCAGGAAGGTCGGCAGAACCGGCGGCCGCATCTCGGGCGGAAATTCCTTGAGCCCCTTGATCTCCGCGTCGGGTGTGTGGAAGGCGAGGAGGCTGACCGCGTTGGGAATGCAGAGCTGCTCAACCGAATTGCATTCCTTGATCGGGTCCGGGAGCAGGAGCAGATTGAGACCCACCCCCTTCTTGGAATCCCAGACCGACTCCATGGCCGCAAACTTGCTCGGCTGGGTCTTGGCCACCTCGACCGCATGGAAGTCGCCGAGAACGGCCACTAGAAGTGCGGAAACCAGACCGAATACGGCAGCAACCCGGAACGACCTCTTGAAGAAATCGATGCGATTGTTCCTGAGGAGATGCCAGGCGGATACCCCCATCACGAAAAATGCTCCCACCGTGTAGCCGGACACCAGCTGGTGGCCGAATTTCAACAGACCGTAGGGATTGGTGACCAGGGCGAGGAAATCGACCATTTCCGCACGGCCGTTGCGCAGGACGTAGCCGACCGGATGCTGCATCCACCCGTTGGCAAGGAGAATCCAGAGGGCGGATAGGTTGGTGGCTATGGCCGCCAGCCAGATAGAGAGTGCGTGCACCCGCTTCGACACCTTGTTCCAGCCGAAGATCCAGAGGCCTATGAAGACCGACTCCATGAAGAAGGCCATGGTCGCCTCAATGGCCAGGGGCGCGCCGAAGATGTCTCCGACGTACTTCGAATACTCAGCCCAGTTCATTCCGAACTGGAACTCCATGGTAATGCCGGTGACCACCCCGAGGGCAAAGTTGATCAGGAACAGTTTCCCCCAGAACTTGGCCATTTTGAGCCAGGTCTCGTCATCCGTCATGACGTAGCGTGTTTCCATGTACGCGGTCAGGATGGAGAGCCCCAGCGTCAGCGGCACGAAAATGAAGTGAAACATGCAGGTCACCGCAAACTGCAGCCTGCTCAACGTTAAGACGTCCATGCACTTTTCCTCCTCGGCGGTATGGTAGATCTTTGTGTGTAGGTGACAAAAGCCTAATGGTATCTAGCGGACCTTTTTTGCCTTCTTGTGTGACAAAAAAAATTACCGCTTCTTGCGCGCCAGTTCCTCGATGGTCACACCGTCGAGTATCCGCACCACCTGGGCCTGGACCTGGCGCCAGACGGGGTGGACGTTACATTCCTCGCCCCTTTCGCAGGCACCGCCGTTAACCAGGCAGCGGTTGGGGATGATCGGCCCTTCTACCGCCTCCACCACCTCGCGCAGGGTGATGGTCGCGGGAGAGCGGCCGATGGTAAACCCGCCGCCGGTGCCGCGGTACGAACTCACAATACCAATTTTGGCAAAGCTTTGGAAGATCTTGGCGAGAAACGTCTGGGGAGCATCGGTCGCCTCAGCAATCTCACTGATGAGCGAAACCTTGCCGGGGGGCTGCTGTGCCAGGTAGAGAATCCCGCGTATTGCATATTCGCCCTTGCGGGTCAACTCCATCATACATCACCTTTAGGACCGTTTTAGTCTTCTTATACCTCGACCCACACCGCTTGTCAACAAAAATAGTTATCTGATTGAAATGATGACGGCGGTATCTCCAACACCGATGACCGAAGCTACTTCGGCTGGGTGTCCTTCACGGCCACAGCCGACGCCTGCGGCACCACTTCCAGGCCCGTCTCCTTACCCAGTCTGTCGAGGAACTCAGTGACTTTTTTCCGCTCGTTCTCCCCTTTCACGATCGCGCGGATATATTCCTTCACCTCGTCGAAACCGGCGGTCCGTTGCTCGGTCCGTTCTTCGACCTTGATGATGTGATACCCGAAGGGGGATTCCACCACACGGCTCGTCTCTCCGGCTTTCAGGGCGAAGACCGCCTTCTCGAATTCCTCCGAGTTGGTCTTGCCCGGCGATAGATAGCCGAGTTCCCCCCCCTTGGCCGCCGAATCAGCGTCTTCGGACGATACCCGGGCAGTGGCGGCAAAATCGGCTCCTTCTTTCAACTGCTTCAAAACACGTTCGGCTTTTGCCCTGGCCTTTTCCCTTGCCCCGGCGGCAGCATCCCCCGGTGCCTCGAAATAGATATGACGGACCCTGGCACTCGGAGGGAGAAGAAAGTCACTTTCATGCTCCGCATAGTACTTTTTGAGATCCTCTTCCGGTACTGCAACATTGGCCGATACGACCGTGCGCAGATACTGATCGGCCAGATAGCTGTCGATCACAAAACTGAGCTGTTCCTTCACCTCCGGTTTCTTGTCGAAACCGTCCTTCCGCGACCGGCCTGCAACCGCTTTCGTCAGCAGCAGCTGCCTGACGACCTCGGCCCTTTGAGCGGGATCGGTTTCCAGTTTCTTGAGCGTCTCAGGTGATTGATCGGCGAGGAACCGCTCCAAATCGGCTTCTCTGAGCACAAAATCCCCCACCTTGCCAACGACCGGGTTGACGTCGTCCGCCAGAGCCTGTCCGGCAAGGAGGACCGCCATGGCAATACCGAGAAGAATGTTCCGATACATCTGTGCCCCCTGTTGTACTCAATAGATTTACACTCTCCACGCCGTCGAGGCGCATGGGTGGCCGCCGGCCCGTTCCACAGATCGCCAGACAGCTAATTTCTACCATCGAACTTCTTCTGTGCCTCGGCCTGCCACTCCTGGACGATCCCCTGGTAATCCAACCCGTAATCCTTGAACGTTTTGGCAATGGCAGCCTCGATAGTCATGCCGGTACCGAGGTTCACCAGGACCTCCCTGACCTTGTGCCAGCCGTAGGCGGAAATCATGAACCTGACCATAGCGTACCCTTGCTGGTAGGCAAGGAGGGCATCCTTGGCGTTCAGGGACGCCAGGGACTTTTCCAGCTCGGTGAAGGGAAGATAGGCCCCCGCCTTTGCCGCCCGCTCCAACGCCGTCAAAGGGGGATCGAACTCCGTGCGCCCCTCCACCTCGGCGAGCCCTTCGTTGAGCCAGCTCGGGCAATTTCCCTTGGTCAGCTCGCGAACCACCACATGGGTGTACTCGTGGAACAGCACCCCGCGGAGCATCGGTGTGATCTCGGCGGCACCGCCGATCGGGAGCCGGATCTTTCCGTCATACAAGCCGCCCGACCATTCCGGCCCCGCGGTTACACTCCGGTAATCCTTCTTTGTGTAGAGTATGACCGGGACACGGACCGAAGGATAGTGAAACAGATCGGCGCCGACCTTGTTGAATGCGCTTTCCAGGACCTTCAGTACGGCGTCGGCGAGGTCCGACTGGCTCCCCTCGTCGTACGCTATCTCGAACATTGAGCGATACCCCTTTTCCATGCGGGACTCGACGGCCAACTCCCGACGCGCCTTGGCAGCCAGTTCGCGGAGTGTCTTGTTGGTCGGATCGAGGACCAGCGCCCTGTCCCACGCATCGAGCGCTTCCGCGAGATTGCCCGTGTCATAGCGGACCAGCCCCAGGTATGACAAAAGCAGGGCGTTGTCCCCGCCGGAGCTTCGGTCACTCTCAAGTTCATAGGCGGCTTCGTCGTAGCGCTTGGCGAGGTAGAGGGCTATTCCCCTCCGAATGCCGTACTCCTGCCTGCCGGGGATCAACTCGCGGGCGTGGTCAAAGCTCTCCGCGGCTTCATCGAACTGCTTCCGCTTCAACTGGCGCTGGCCGATGGAATCGTACGCATGTGCCAATTTTATTCGGAGGGATTCGTTGTACGGAAAGAGGGAGACCGACTCTTTAAGCTGATCGAGGGAACTTTCAACGTCAGGCTCTGCCTGATCGGAGACAGGTCTGTGAGTGGCACTGGAATTATCGGCATAGGCGTGGCAAGCCACTGTCAGGGGGGCAATGACGAAGGACAGGAAGAGCGCGCCGGAAACCAGCCGCGACCCGGCGACCATCACCTCTTGCCCCACAAAGGGTCATCGCTGAACTGCATGCGCAGGCGCTCCTCGGGATTATGTTCGTAGAATTCCCGTTCTCCGAAAGAGAACGCATAGCTGTCGCAGTAGTCCAGCAGGACCCGGTATGCGGCGTTGATGAGCCTGATCCTTTCCGGATCGACCTCCGCCCCCCTGTCGGGGTGGAAACGCTTGACCAGTTCCCGGTGGCGCCCCTTGATCTGCTTCATGGTGGCCCGTTCCGGCAGGGCGAATATCTCCAGCGCTTTCTGCAATTCCCGATAGGTCATGGCGACTGTCCCGGCATACGCCGTGCGTAAACCTTACGTTGCCAGCACGTCCCGTACCCTCTGGGTGATGCCGGCAGCATCGAGGCCGCAGCTCGCCCGGAGTTCGGGCTGCTCTCCCTGTTCGATGTAACGGTCAGGATAACCGAAGCGTGTGACGACGACCCCTTCCAGTCCCTCTTCTTCCAGAAGCTCCAGGACGGCCGTGCCGAAGCCCCCCTGGAGGGCGTTTTCCTCCAAAGTGAAGAGCCGCCCCGTTTTCGCGGCCATGGCGATGATCAGCTCCCGGTCGAGCGGTTTGATGAAACGTCCGTTCACCACCGTCAGTTCGATCCCTTCCGCAGCGAGGATTTCCGCAGCCTCCAAAGCCGGATAGACCATGGTCCCGACGGCGAGCAGCACGCCGTCCCTCCCCTCGCGCAGCACCTCTCCCTTGCCGATCGGCAGGCGTTTGAACGACTGATCGAGGGGGATACCGGCCCCATTCCCCCGAGGGTAACGTACCGCCACGGGCCCATCGTGCTCGACGGCGGTCTGGAGCATGTGCTGAAGCTCGTTTTCGTCCTTCGGGGCCATCAGCGTCATGTTGGGCAGATGGCGCAGGTAGGAGAGGTCGAACACCCCGTGGTGGGTCGGCCCGTCGCTCCCCACTACCCCGGCCCGGTCGATGGCGAACACCACCGGGAGGTTCTGCAGGCAGACGTCATGGAACACCTGGTCGTAAGCACGCTGCAGGAACGAGGAGTAGACCGCGAACACGGGACGGAGCCCCTGCGCGGCAAGGCCTGCGGCAAAGGTCACCCCGTGCTGTTCGGCGATTCCGACATCGAAAAAGCGATCGGGGAAATCCCTGGCGAACGGGGTGAGCCCGGTCCCGTCCGGCATGGCGGCCGTTATGGCGACCACCTTTTCGTCCTCCGCAGCGATCTTCCGGAGGGATTCCCCGAAGATGGCGGTATAGGAAGCCCCACCCCCCTTCCCCTTGAGCACCTTGCCGGTGGAGACCTCGAAGGGACCGACCCCGTGGAAGAGGGATGGGTTTTCTTCCGCCGGCCGGTACCCCTTCCCTTTCCTGGTGACCACGTGGATGAGGACTGCGTCATCGAAGCGCCTCACCTTTTCCAGGGTCTCCTGGAGAAGGTCGATATTATGGCCGTCTATCGGCCCCACGTACTCGAAGCCGAAGGCCTCGAAGAGCATCCCCGGTGTGAAGAGCCCCTTGAGGGACTCCTCGGCCCGCTTGGCGACCTTGAGCATACCGCGTCCAACGACGTCCAGCCCCTCCAGGAACCCCTCCATCTCCTTCTTGATCCGGTGCACGAATTCATTGGTGACGGTGCGGGAGAGAAAGCTGGAGAGCGCCCCGACGTTCTCGGCGATCGACATCTCGTTGTCGTTCAGGATAACCACGAGGTCCCGGTTCAGGTGCCCCGCCTGGTTCAATCCCTCATAGGCAATGCCGCCGGTCATGGAACCGTCGCCGATCACGGCGATCACCTTGTTGCGCGCTTTCTTCAGGTCACGGGCCACGGCGAAGCCGAGCGCCGCCGAGATAGAGGTCGAGGAATGCCCCGTGTCGAAGGCGTCATGGGGGGATTCACTCCTTTTGGGAAAGCCGCTGATCCCGCCCAGGGTTCGAAGCGTTGAGAATCTTTCCCGACGTCCGGTCAACAGCTTGTGGGCATACGCCTGATGCCCCACGTCCCAGACGATCCTGTCCTGCGGCGACTCGAACACCCGGTGGAGAGCGATGGTCAGCTCCACGACCCCGAGGCTGGGAGCAAGATGGCCGCCGTTGGCGGCGCAGGTCGTGATGATCTCCTGCCGGAGCTCGGCGGCCAGAAGCGGAAGCTCGCGGGAAGAGAGCTTCTTCAGGTCCGCAGGGGAGTTTATAGTCGTCAGGAGGTCGGCCATCACGACTTCCTGGACACGATGTATTTGGCGATCTCCCGCAACGGGTCAGCCTTCCCGTCGAAGTCGACCAGAGAAGCGAGGGCCAGTTCCACCAGCTCGGCGGCCAGTTTCTTCGATTCCGCGAGACCGACCACGGCCGGGTAGGTCGCCTTCCCCCGTGCCTGGTCGCTGCCGGCGTCCTTGCCGATCTCCTCGGTGGTTCCTTCGATATCGAGGATGTCGTCGGCAATCTGGAAGGCGAGTCCGATCGCCTCGCCGTAGCGGGTCATGGCAGCAAGCCCCTTTTCATCGGCCCCGCCGAGCAGCGCCCCCGCCCGGATGGATGCCTTTAGGAGCGCGCCCGTCTTGTGGGTATGGATGTACTGGACTGTCGCCAGGTCGATGTCGTGCTTCCCTTCGCTTTCCATGTCGACGACCTGGCCGCCGACCATGCCGTACGAGCCGGCACAGCGGCCGATCTCCTGGATGACGGCGAGAAGGGTGACGGGAGGGACGGCCGCCGCGCAGGCTGGGCTACTCATGGCGTTGAACGCCTCGGTCAGGAGGGCATCTCCCGCCAGGATGGCGACCGCCTCGCCGAACACCTTGTGGTTGGTCGGGTTGCCGCGCCGGAAATCGTCGTCGTCCATCGCCGGCAGGTCATCGTGAATCAGGGAATAGGTGTGGATCATCTCCATGGCACAAGCAGCCGGCATGGCCCGCTCGATTTCCCCCCCGACCGCCTCGCACGCGGCGAGCATCAGGATCGGTCGAATCCGCTTCCCCCCAGCGAAAACGGAATACCGCATCGCCTTGTGCAGCGAAAAGGGGAGCTCGTCCTCCCGCGGCAGGAGCCGGTCCAGCGCCCCGTCGACCAAAACGCAACGTTCTTTCAAGTATGTTTTCAGGTCCATCACGGCCTCTCTTTATTTAAGTTTGTGAGCTAAGAGGTTTAGAGTTCATGGTGTTAAACGCCACAACGCCACAACGCTACAACTGTATCATCAACTCTCGTCCTGCAACTGGAACTTCTCCCGCGCAAAAGAGCCGTCCTTCTGCCTGAGCAGAAGCTCCACCCGCTTTTCCGCCTCGTTGAGCTTCCCCGAACAGAACCCGGCAAGCTTGACCCCTTCCTCGAAGGCCTTGAGCGACTCGTCGAGGGACAGCTCTCCCCCCTCCAGCCGCCGCACCACCTCTTCGAGTTTTTTCAGCGCGGTCTCAAACTTTTCCACGGCCATACCGTAATCCCCTCTGATCGTGCTCCCTGCAATTATAATCGGATTTCGCACGACACGCTGAAGCAGCAGAATGAATTGCCATTATACGTATCGGCAAACGTCCGTCAAGGAAAGAGCGGCGTCACTCCCTGCATTTTTCGACCACGCAGCACGCACCGCCGCGCGCGAAGGTGAGGTCGATCCGGTCTCCCGGCGACAATGTCCCCCCGTCACGGACGACTGTCTTCTCCGGCAGCCTGCAGGCAATGGAATAACCGCGTGACAGCGTGAGGAGGGGGGAAAGGGAGTGAAGCTTCCCCGAACAGACCGCCACCGTTTCGCGGCATCGGTCGAGTATCTGCTGCATGGCATTCCCCCTCCTCGCCTGGAGGGAGACAAGCACCTCCCTGGCGCGCTCGACCTGGACTGCCGGGGTCACGAGCCGGAGATGATTCCGGAAAAAAGAGAGCCGTTCGGTCCGCCGGAGCATGCCGGCCCGGACCGAGGAGGAGAGCCGCTCCCCCAGGTGGTCCAGCCGCTGGGCCAGATGCCCCAGGAGCATTGTAGGCTCCTTGAGGGAACGGCCGAGGCCCTCCACCTCCCTCCTCGCCACGGCAAGGCGATGGGTCATGACAACCCGCAGGCGATGGGACAATGCGGTCACCCCCGCTTCCAGCTCCTCCTTGCTCGTGATGACGACCTCGGCGGCGGCCGACGGTGTGGGAGCACGCAGATCGGCAACGAAATCGGCAATGGTAAAATCCACCTCGTGGCCGACCGCAGTAATCACCGGGATGCGCGAGGCGAAGATTGCCCGGGCCACCGCCTCGTCGTTGAACGCCCAGAGGTCCTCCAGGGAACCACCGCCCCGGCCGACGATCATGACATCAATCTCCCGGTAACGGTTGAAATCGCGGATGGCGCGGGCGATCTCCTGTGCTGCACCCTCCCCCTGGACTTTCACCGGCGATATCAGCACTTCAACGTTGGCGAAGCGACGGTCGAGAACATGGAGGATATCGTGGATCGCCGCCCCGGTGGCGGAAGTGACGATCCCGATCCGCTGGGGGAGCCGGGGGATCGGTTTTTTATGGGCTTCTTCGAAGAGCCCTTCCTTCGCGAGCCGCTCCTTGAGCTGGATAAAGGCAAGCTGCAGCGCCCCTATCCCCTGCGGTTCAAGGTATTCGACGACCAGCTGGTAATCGCCGCGCGGCTCGAAAACCGTCATCCTCCCGCGCACGATCAGCCCCATACCGTCCTTAGGCCTGAACCGGAGAAGCCTCGCCGAGGCACGGAACATCACGCACCGAAGCTGAGCCCCCGCATCCTTGAGGGAAAAATAGAGATGACCGGATGCCGGCATGGCCAGGTTGGAAACTTCCCCTTCCACCCAGACATGGTCGAAATTTTCCTCCAGCACACCTCTCACCAGGGAGGTGAGCTGGCTGACCGTCAAAATACGCTTATCGGAAAAGAGCTCCACGTATCCACTCCCTGAACGCTGGCACCCACCGTTTCTACCATACCCCACAGGCCATGTCAAACTTACCGTTGACCGGGGATGATATCCATATTATCATGCCGCCATGACACACTATCCGTATCTCGTAACGATTTCCTCGGAAAAAGGGGGAGTAGGCAAAACCACACTGGCAACAAACCTCGCCATCTTCCTCAAGGCGCTTAACGAGGATTTGCCGGTTTCCATCCTCTCCTTCGACAACCATTTCACCATCGACCGGATGTTCGAAATCAAGGGGCAGCCCCTCAAAGGGGACGTGGCCGACTTCCTTCAGGGAACTCCCGGCTGCGAGCTCCTGCACACGGGGCAATACGGGGTCAACTACATCCCCTCCTCAAAGGGGCTGAACGACCTGAAGCATTCCATAAAAGGCCCGTTGCAGCTGGCCCGCTTCCTCGCGGCTTCCCAGATTCCCGGTGTTCTCATCATCGACACCCGCCCCGACCTCGACATCCTCACCCAGAACGCGCTCTTTGCCGCCGACCGGGTCATCATCCCGGTCAAGGATATGGCGTCCCTGGAAAACTGCCGCAACATCTTCGAACTCTTCGAAAAGAAGGGGTTCGACCGCAAAAGCCTGTCACTCATCCCCTGCCTGATCGATTCCCGGATAAAGTTCGACGGCCCCTTCCAGGATCAGCGTTCCCTCCTGAAGGCCTATGCCATCAATCGCGGCTACCACTGCCTCGACACCTACATCTCCAAGAGCCCGAAGGTGGAAAGTCTCGGTACCAACCCGAGCGGGAAGGTCTACCCGATCCTGACCTACGCCCGCCACACCGAGGTGCACGGCCAGTTCGTCCAGGTCGCCCGGATCGTGCAGGACGATTTCAACGCCACGCCAACCCCGCGGGCACTTCTCTTCCACGAGTGGCTTGCGAGCGAGGAGGCGCGCAACAGTGCGGCCTTTTCAGCCCGACGGGATGGGATGCGGGGAGATTGCCTTTTCTGCAAGCGCCCCCTCCCCCATGAAACGGCCGGCGAGATCGGATATTACTTCGAATCATCCGACGGCGCAGCCTGCGGGTTCCTGGAAGACCTCTGCTTCTCCGAACTCCTCCTCGCTTCCATCTTCGCCCTCGGCAAGGGGCTTCCCACCGACGACCCGAAACGACTCATGTTCAAGGATGCAACGAAAGGCTCTTCGTTCGTTTTCAGGCCGGTACGGAACGACAGCGGAACCATGGTGGAATTCAGCCGGTTCGATCGGGAGGGGATGCAGCTCTTGAAGAAGCTCTACCCCCTCCGGGAATATGAGGGGGGGATTTTGAACAGGGAACGGAGCGGTCTCTTCACCCTGATGACGGAAACCGTGTCAGGCCTCGCCGACCAGACCGGCACCTCTTTTCTGCTGGTGCATCCCGTTGACCAGGAACGCCCGGAAAGCATCCTGCTGGAGGAGCAGTACCGCGAGTTCGTAAAACTCAGGAAGCGCATTGCAACCCAGCTGGGAAACTGAGTCGCCTCTTACCTGACCAGCGCCGATGCATAAACGAAGGTGATCCCCTCCGCCTTGAGGACCGGAAGCGTGGCTGCCAGAGCCTGGAGAGTGGTTTTGTGGGGATGACAGATGCCGATGGCGCTCCCCGTTTTCCTCGCCATGGCAGCCAATCTTTCGATCTGCGCGGTAATGGCCGCCACATCCTGTTCATTGTCTAGAAACACGTTGCGCGATGCCGTGGGCACCCCGAGTTCCCTGGCAACCTTGTCCCCCACCGATGCCGGCGTTGTCTTGCTGTCGATAAAAAACAACCCCTTCCCTTTCAGGACCGTAAGGACCGCCGTCATCTTCCGGCGGTCTTCGGTGAACCTCGACCCCATGTGATTGTTGGCACCGATCACATGGGGAACCGTCCCCAGATAGCCTTCCATCCGTTTGTCGATTTCCTCGTCGCTCAGGGCCACCAAAAGACCGTTCTTTTCGAAGGGCTTCTGCTGATATCCCTTCGGTTCCATCGGTATGTGCAGCATCACCTCCCGCCCTTTCCGATGGGCCGCCTCCGCCACCTCCTTCCCCTTGACAAAGCCTGGTATGATGGAGAACGTCAGAGGAACGTCGATTGCCAGGAGCGCATCCGCCTCATGCATGCTATTCCCCATGTCATCAACGATAATGGCAACAGCCCCACGGTGGGCCATCGGCGTTTTTTTCGGGAAAACCCCCTCGTGGTGAGGAAGAACGGCGGTGGAATAGTCTTCATGCACGACCGGTTGCTCGGGCGGGCGCTGCGGCATTTTCTGCTTTACGGCCGCTACCGGCTTCTGCGCCGTTTTTTTCGGTGGGGGACTCACAGTCTGTTCGAGAAGAAACAATGCACCACATAGTGCAAGGACGGCGATCACAATGACAACTGCAAACGGTCGCCGATTCCCCTTCTTCCGCCGTCTGTTCTTGGCCGGTTTACGCCTGACTGTCACAATGCTTCCTTTCGCTTGGTAGTGGTACGGCTCGGCTACAGGCCGGTACGGCATTTATACCACAAGGCAGTACCTTGGTAAAAGCAGATAATCGGCTGATTCATCCGCTTGGTCCGTACCGATTTTAAAAAGAAAACGCCTCCGGAAAAGCTCCGGAGGCGCAAGATGAACCAGAATTCGCCGCCGTCAATTTGCAGCGGTCACCGTTTTAAGGATTTCCCACCCCTTGAGAAGGTCGAGTGCCCTCAAAATTTGATAGTCACTCCGTATCTGCTCGTCGGATCGATACAGGGGTACCTTTCCGTCGATCTTTTCTTCAGAAGGTTCCTTCC
>DATJLB010000295.1:0-10704 GCA_035490915.1 Geobacteraceae bacterium | reverse complement strand
GTTGAGGCAGGTTCTCGAGGACACGGCGGCGATATGGGCGGAAGACCGCGCTCGCCCCTACTCAAATGAAACGGCATTATACCCGAACAGGCTCTCCACTTCCAGCGATAAATCTTCGCTCGCCGTAACCATGCAGGAATCGGGGAGGTTGATGACGGCCGAGCACTCGTTCGGGATGACGAGACGGAGGTAGGACCGGCAGTTCCCCCGATGGCGCCCGATCACCTCCTTGAGCGCCTCCAGCTGCTGCCGCTCGAGGCCTGACGTGTCGAGGGTGAACCAGACCCGCTTCGTCTCCCGCTCGGTCAGCTCCCGCAGCGGAACAATGTCGACCGCCTTGATCTTGGTGCTTTTCTCCCCGACATCGACGGTGCCGCTCACCATCAGGGGAAGGTCGCTCTTCAGGTACTCCACGGCCTTGCCGTAGCTGTCGGGAAAGACCACCACCTCCACCGAGCCGACGAGGTCCTCCAGCATGACGAACCCCATCCGGTCACCCTTCTTGGTGATGTTCTCCTTGAGGTTCGCCACGATGCCGCAGATCCGCACATCGCTCTTGTCGGGGAGATCGGCGAGCGTCGCGGTGTCGGTCGCGGTGAACCGTTTGATGTCGGCGGCGTAGCGCGAGAGCGGGTGACCGGTGATGAAAAAGCCGAGCGCCTCCTTCTCGAAGCCGAGTTTCACCTTTTCGTCCCACTCCGGCATCTCGGGGAGTTTTCCCCTCCCGTTGCCGTTCGACTTCACGATCTCCGCCGTGCCGAACAGCGACACCTGGGCGCTCTCCCGCTCCTGCTGCAGCTTCTGGCCGAGCGCCATGGCGTCTTCCAGGGCGGCCATGAGGGGGGCGCGCCTGGCTCCGGTGGAATCGAAGGTGCCGCACTTCACGAGCGACTCCGCTACCCGCTTGTTCACCCGCCGCAGGTCCACCCGCTCGCAGAAGTCGAAGATGTCCTTGAAGCTCCCGTCCCCGCGGGCATCGATGATCGCCTCGATCGCCCCCTCCCCCACGTTCTTCACCGCGCCGAGGCCGAACCTGATGGAGTTCCCGAGAACGCGAAAGGAGCGGTCGGAGGCGTTGATGTCCGGCGGGAGAACCTCGATCCCCATCTCCCGGCAGTCGGCGATGTTCTTCACCACCTTGTCGGTGTTCCCCATGTCCTCGGTGAGGAGCGCCGCCATGAACTCCACGGGGTAGTGGGCCTTGAGGTAGGCGGTCTGGTAGGCGACCAGGGCGTAGGCGGCGGAGTGTGACTTGTTGAAGCCGTACTCGGCGAACTTCGCCATCAGGTCGAAGATCGCCTCCGCCTTCTTCAGGTCGGTCCCCTGCGCCTTCGCCCCCTCCAGGAACGTGTCCTTCTCCTTCGCCATCGCCGCCGGGTCCTTCTTCCCCATGGCGCGGCGCAGGAGGTCGGCCCCCCCGAGGGAGTAGCCGCCGAGGGAGCGGGCGATCTGCATGACCTGCTCCTGGTAGACGATGACCCCGTAGGTGTCCTTCAGGATCGGCTCCAGTTGCGGGAGGTCGTAGACCACCTTTTTGCGGCCGTGCTTCCGGTCGATGAAGTCGTCCACCATCCCGGAGCCCAAGGGGCCGGGGCGGTAGAGGGCGCAGGCGGCGATGACGTCCTCGAAGCAGGAGGGCTTGAGCTTCACCAGCATGTCCTTCATGCCGGAGGACTCCAGCTGGAAGACGCCGGTGGTGTTGCCGGCGGAGATCAGCTCGTAGCTCTCCCGGTCGTCGTCCCGCAGGGCCGCGATGTCGAACGCCGGGTCCTTCTCCGCCCGGATGAGCCTCACCGCGTTGTGGATGACCGTCAGGTTCTTGAGCCCGAGGAAGTCGAACTTGACGAGGCCGATCTTCTCCACGTACTTCATGGAGTACTGGGTGGTGACCGAGCCGTTCTTGTCCATGTAGACCGGGCAGAAGTTCTCCAGGGGGTCGGGGGCGACCACCACCCCCGCCGCGTGGGTGGAGGCGTGGCGGGCGAGCCCCTCCAGGCAGAGGGCGACGTCGAGGAGCTCCTTCACCTTCGGGTCCTCGGCGAGTTCGTTCAGCTTCGGTTCCTGCTTGAGGGCCTGCTCCAGGGTGATCCCCAGGACCTCCGGCACCAGCTTGGCGATCCGGTCGACGTCACCGTACGGCATGTCCATCACCCGTCCGACGTCCCGGAGTACGCCGCGGGCCGCCATGGTACCGAAGGTGATGATCTGGCAGACCTTGTCCCGGCCGTACTTCTCGGTGACGTACCGGATCACCTCCTCGCGCCGGTCCTGGCAGAAGTCGACGTCGATATCGGGCATGGAGATCCGCTCCGGGTTCAGGAAGCGCTCGAACAGGAGGTTGTAAGGGATCGGGTCGAGGTCGGTGATCCGGATGGCGTAGGCGACGAGCGACCCCGCCGCCGATCCCCTGCCGGGGCCGACCGGGATGCCGTGGTCCTTCGCCCAGTTGATGAAGTCGGCGACGATCAGGAAGTACCCCGGAAACCCCATCTGCTTGATACAGTCGAGCTCGATCCGAAGCCGGTCCCAGTAGGCCTTCTCCTGCTCGGGAGTGAGGTCGGGGTTCTTGGCCCGGACCCCCGTTAGCCGCGCTTCCAGTCCCCGGCGCGCCTCGTCCTCCAGGACGTCGTCGAGGGACTTCCCCTCGGGGGGTTCGTAGCGGGGGAAGTGGTAGGTCTTGAAGTCGAGCTCCAGGTTGCACCGCTCCGCCACCGCCACGGTGTTGGCGACCGCCTCGGGGGCGTACGTAAAGGCCGCCGCCATCTCCGCCGGCGTCTTCACGTAGAACTCGTCGGCGGAAAATTTCATCCGGGAAGGATCAGAGAGGGTCTTCCCTGTCTGGAGACAGAGGAGCACTTCGTGGGCCCGGGCGTCCTCCCGGTTGAGGTAGTGGCAGTCGTTGGTGGCAACGACCGGCAGGGAGAGCTCCCGGGCCAGCTCCAGGAGCCGCTTGTTGGCGATGTCCTGCTCCGGGAGGGTGTTCTCCTGCAGCTCGATGTAATAGCGCTCCGTGAAGAGCTCCGAGTACCAGCGGGCCGTGGCGATTGCCTCCTCCATCCGGCCGCGGCCGCATTGGTACGCCACCTCTCCCTTGAGGCAGGCGGAGAGACAGATCAGCCCCTCGCTGCACTCGGCCAGGAGTTCCTTATCGATCCGCGGCTTGTAGTAGAACCCCTCCCGGAATCCCGCCGAAACGAGGCGGGAGAGGTTTTTGTACCCCTGGAGGTTCTCGCAGAGGAGGATCAGATGGTGACTGTGGATCGCATCCGGCCCCGAGGAGTCCTTCACGAAGCGGGAGCCGGGGGCAACATAGACCTCGCAGCCGATCACCGGCCGGACCCCCTTGTCCTTGCACTTCGTGTAAAATTCGATGGCGCCGAACATGGCACCGTGGTCGGTGACGGCAACGGCCGGCATGCCGTGATCCTTCACCTTTCGCAGGAGATCGTCGAGTCGGATCGCCCCGTCGAGGAGGGAGTACTGTGAATGGAGGTGGAGATGGACGAAATCGGGTGGTTGCATGGATATCCTAGCAACAATGGGAGCCGCTCGTGACCAGGCTCCCATTGTTGTCTCACGGTATTGTTTTCGGATTATGCCATGAATGGAGGAGCGCTGTCAACTGCGGCTCTGGCACGTCCCGTCACATTCCCCGTTTGCTATTTCAGTTCCATCCTGCTAGAATTACTTTCATTAAAATCCAGCCACCTCACCCTGCGGCTTCCTGCAAGGGTCACCCATTTATCTTACGGACCATCCATGGACTTCTCGGACATCATCTACAAGGAAATCCTCGACAACCTGTATGACGGCGTCTATTTCGTCGATCGTGACCGGACGATTCGTTACTGGAACAAAGGGGCGGAGCTCCTGAGCGGGTACAGCAGTGCAGAGGTGGTGGGGACCCACTGCCGGAACAACCTGCTTATGCATGTCGACACCAACGGAGGGAGCCTTTGCCACGGCGGGTGTCCGCTCCATACCACCATCCAGAGCGGGCTGAAGGGCGAAGCAGAGGCATTCCTTCACCACAAGGATGGCCACCGGGTGCCGGTCCGGCTCCGTGCGACCCCTCTCCGGGACGATCAGGGCACCATCATCGGCGCCGTCGAAATCTTCAGCGACAACAGCGAGAAGATCCATGCCCTGGAAATGATGGAGAAGCTCCAACGCACGGTGTTTCTCGACCCCCTGACCGGCCTGGCCAACCGGCGTTTCATCGATACCGCCCTCCCGGCGCGGTTTGACGAGATGATTAGATACGGCTGGCAGTTCGGGGTGATCATGATGGATATCGATTTTTTCAAGAGCGTGAACGACCGACATGGTCATGACATTGGCGACGAGGCGCTGAAAATGGTTGCACGGACCCTTGTCAAAGGATCGCGGTCGTCGGACATTGTCGGCCGATGGGGAGGCGAGGAATTCATCTCCATCCTGCCGAACGTGACGTCACTCAGGCTCAGGAAGAGTGCCGAACGACACCGGATACTGGTGGAACGGTCGGGGCTCCGCCTTGAAACCGGCATCCTCAACCTTACCATCTCGGCAGGTGCGACCCTTGCACACCCGGAAGACACGCCGCAATCGTTGATAAAAAGGGCCGACAAGCTCCTGTACGAAAGCAAGTCCCACGGGCGCAACCGCATTACGAGCGACTGACCACCCGATAGACTCCCCTTCCTTGCCATTTCGAGGAATAGATGCTATCTTCCCTCCACATTTTTTCGATCCTCCGGCAGTGAAGGAAGCCCCATGGAATCTTTTCTCATCGACACCCACGCCCATATCGACGGCCGCGATTTTTCTCCCGACTTCGGTGACATGCTCGGGCGCGCCAAAGAGGCCGGCCTCTCACACATCATCAGCGTCGGGGCTGACCTGGAATCGAGCCGTGCCGCAGTCCGGCTGGCGGGAGAGTATGAGCACATCTTCGCAGCGATCGGCATTCACCCCCACGATGCCGAGCGGGTCACCGACAAATGCTACGATCTGGTGAGGGAACTCGCGGTCGACAACCGGAAGGTGGTCGCCATCGGCGAGATCGGCCTCGACTTCTATCGGGACCGCTCCCCCCGTGAGGACCAGGAGCGGGTGTTCCGCCGCTTCATCGGCACGGCCCGGGAACTCGCGCTCCCCATCATTGTGCACGACCGGGACGCCCATGAACGGGTCATGACAATCCTCCGGGAGGAAAAAGCCACTGAGGTGGGGGGGGTGCTGCACTGTTTCTCCGGCAATCTCGCCATGGCCAGAGAATGCGTGGCAATGGGCTTTTACATCTCGATCCCCGGCACCGTCACCTACCCAAGCAACAACCAGCTGCGGGAGGTCGTTCAAGGGGTCAAGATCGAGCATCTCCTCCTGGAAACTGACTGTCCCTACCTCTCCCCGGTCCCGCACCGGGGGAAGCGGAACGAGCCTGCCTTTGTCCGGCTCACGGCGGAGAAGGTGGCGGAACTGAAGGGACTCTCCCTTGCAGACGTGGGCCGGATCACCTCCTTGAACGCCCGTCGCCTGTTCAGCATCGGCCAAGCAGACCAGGCGGCCAGGATCGCCTACCGGATCAGGAACTCCCTCTATCTGAACATCACCAACCGCTGCTCGAATCGCTGCTCGTTCTGCGCCAAGTTCGAGGACTTCACGGTCAAGGGGCATTTCCTCCTGCTCGACCATGAGCCTTCAGCTTTCGAGGTGCTCGCCGCGGTGGGGGACCCGTCGAGGTACGACGAGGTGGTGTTCTGCGGCTACGGCGAGCCGCTCCTGCGGCTCGACCTGATCAAGGAGGTGGCAGCGGAGCTGAAAAAGAAGGGGTGCCGGATCAGGATCAACACCGACGGCCAGGCAAACCTCGTGCACGGCCGCGACATCCTCCCGGAGCTGGCGGGGCTCGTGGATTCCCTGTCGGTCAGCCTCAACGCCGCCGACCCCGAGACCTACCAGCGGCTCTGCCACACCCCCTACGGAGAGGCGGGCTTTCACGGCGTCTGCACGTTCCTCAGAGAGGCGCCGCGCCACATACCGGAGGTGACCGCCTCCGCGGTGACCGTGCAGGGGCTCGACATAGCGCCAGTGCGAAGGCTTGCGGAAAGCCTCGGCGTCAAGTTCCGGGAGCGGGAGTACGCGGAGGTGGGGTAGCTTCCTTTGACCTGCCTTTTCAGGACAAAAAAAGGCCATCCGTGGTACTGCGTCGGATGGCCTTTTTACATTCAGAATGGGTCGATTGTCAGTCGATCAGCTTACCGATGTTGCGCCAGCGCACGCTCCAGTGCTCTTTATCCCACGACCAGTACTTGATGAACGCCAGTCCCTTGATCTTGTCGTACGACACAAAACCCCAGAAACGGCTGTCGTAGGAGCGGTCCCGGTTGTCCCCCATAACGAACAGCGAATTGGGGGGGACCGTCACCGGACCGAACGTATCGCGGGGGTTCTGCTCCTTCGGGATTATTTCCGGCTCCTTGTGGACCTCGTGGGGGTTCACGTAGGGCTTGCCGTTCACATACAGCTGCTTGTTGACCTCTTCGATCACATCCCCGGGGGTTCCGATTACCCGCTTGATGAAGTCCTTACTCGGGTCCTCGGGGTATTCGAAGACGATCACGTCGCCCCGGCGCGGGTCGCGCAGCTTGAAGACCCGTTTGTCGGTGAACGGGATCTTGGAGCCGTAAATGAACTTGTTGACCAGGATATGGTCGCCGATCGCCAGGGTATCCTCCATGGAACCGGACGGGATCTTGAAAGCCTGCACCACGAAGGTCCTGATCACGAGTGCGAGGAGGGCGGCGATCAGGATCGATTCGACGTATTCCCGAATGATGTGTTTCTTCCGTACTTCGGCTTCCTGCTGATCCACAGCGGGGCTCTCTCCGGGCAGATCGCTTTTGTTTTCTTCCATTTGGATGGGTCCTTTTCGTACTATTTATTCACCCCCCTTTGCTAAAGGGGGACTTTGATTAGTCTTCCACCTTCAGAATGGCAAGAAACGCCTCCTGCGGCAGTTCCACGTTCCCGACGTTCTTCATCCGCTTCTTCCCTTCCTTCTGCTTTTCCAGGAGCTTCCGCTTCCGGGTGATGTCACCGCCGTAACACTTGGCGAGGACGTCCTTGCGGAGCGCCTTTACCGTCTCTCGGGCGATCACCTTGTTGCCGATGGCGGCCTGGATCGCCACCTCGAACATCTGGCGCGGGATCAGTTCCTTCATCTTCGAGACCAGCTCGCGTCCGCGGTAGTAGGCCTTGTCCTTGTGGATGATGAGGGAGAGGGCATCGACCACCTCGCCGTTGATCAGGATGTTCATCCGCACCAGCTCGCTCTGCCGGTAGTCGAGGTGCTCGTAGTCGAGGGAGGCGTACCCCTTGCTGATCGACTTGAGCCTATCGTAAAAGTCGAGCACCACCTCGTTAAGGGGGAGCTCGTAGACGATCATCACCCGGGTCGGGGTGAGGTACTTGATCTCCCGCTGCACCCCCCGCTTTTCGATGCAGAGCGCGAGGATCGCGCCGACGAATTCGTTGGGTACATGGATGGAGGCGAGGATGAACGGCTCCTCGATGTAGGCAATCTCCTGGACGGGGGGGAGCTGGTTCGCGCTCTCGATGGTGATCATCTCCCCCCCCGGCTTGTGCACCTTGTAGACGACCGTCGGGGCGGTGGTGATCAGCTCCAGGTTGAACTCCCGCTCCAGCCGCTCCTGGATGATCTCCATGTGGAGAAGACCGAGGAAACCGCAGCGGAACCCGAAACCGAGCGCGAGCGACGTCTCCGGCTCATAGGTGAAGGAGGCGTCGTTCAGCTTCAGCTTGGCGAGCGCGTCCCGCAGCTGCTCGTACTGGACGGTGTCGATCGGGTAGAGACCGGAAAAGACCATCGGCTTCACTTCCTTGAAGCCGGCCAGGGGCACCGCGCACGGCTTGTGCAGGAGGGTGACGGTGTCCCCCACCTTCGCGTCCTGGACCTCCTTGATGCCGGCGATGATGAACCCCACCTCCCCCGCGGAGAGGGAGGGCACCTCGCGCATCTCCGGGGCGAACACCCCGACCTTCAGCGTCTCGTAGCTCCTGCCGTTCGCCATCAGGAGGATCTTGTCCCCCTTCCGCACGCTGCCATCGATGATCCGGATGAGGATGATCACCCCCTGGTACTGGTCGTACCAGGAATCGAAGAGGAGCGCCTTGAGCGGCTTTTCGGGGTCACCCTGGGGGGGCGGGATCTTGGCCACGATCTCCTCCAGGATCTCGCGGGTGCCGATCCCCTCCTTGGCGCTCGCCAGAACCGCCTCGTGGGCGTCGATCCCGATGATCTCCTCGATCTCCTGCTTCACCCGCTCCGGCTCCGCGGCCGGAAGGTCGATCTTGTTCAGGACCGGGAAGACCTCCAGGTTGTTGTCGAGCGCCAGGTAGACGTTGGCAAGGGTCTGGGCCTCGACACCCTGGGAGGCGTCCACCACCAGCACCCCCCCCTCGCAGGCGGCGAGCGAGCGGGACACCTCGTAAGTGAAGTCGACGTGACCGGGGGTGTCGATCAGGTTGAGGACGTAGTCGCGGCCGTCGTCGGCCCGGTAGGCGAGCCGGACGGTCTGGGCCTTGATGGTGATCCCCCGCTCCCGCTCCAGGTCCATCTTGTCCAGGAACTGGTCCTGCTTTTCCCGGTCGGAAAGGGCGCCGGTGTACTCCAGAAGCCGGTCCGCGAGGGTCGATTTGCCGTGGTCGATATGGGCGATGATCGAAAAATTTCGGATGTGATCGAGTACCATGGATACCTTTGGTGCATGAAGTTTAACCGAAAAAGCATATATCAAGACCATTCTGCTTGTAAAGGAAAAACGGCCGCTCGGGGTTTTAGCAGCTGTTGAAAAACGTCATGAGGAGGCCGGGATGCAAGGACCCACAGGGCCTAAAGCGCAAGCGAGCGAAAAGCCGAGGCGTCCATGTACGCTGAGGTTTTGAGCAAGCGGCAACACTGCAGACCGGCCCCGCAATAGTTTTTCAACAGCCTGTTAGGCCATTGCCTATTCTCTCTGTGCATGCTATACCATAGGTAAAGTAAGGACATATCTCAAACCGAAGAAAGCGAAAAGACTTTTATGCTGAGCGGAAAACAGAAACGGTTTCTCAGGGGGCTTGGGCACGACCTGAAGCCGGTCATCACGGTGGGCAAGGGGGAGCTCGGGGAGACGCTCGTGAGCGAGACCGCCGACGCCCTCGCCAGTCACGAGCTGATCAAGGTAAAGATCCTGGAAAGTTGCATGATGAACCGCTTCGAGGTTGCGGACGCGCTTGCCGCAGCGTGTTCGGCCGAGGTGGCGCAGGTGCTCGGCCGCACCCTCCTTCTCTACAAGCGGGCCAAGGAGCCGAAGATCGAGCTGCCGAAAGGCCGGTGAACGGCGAATAACTTACGAGGTGTCATTGATGGCAAAGACAGTATGGGTCAACCGGGAAGAGTGCATCAGCTGCGGGCTCTGCGTTTCGCTGGCGCCGGATGTCTTTCGCTTCGAAGGGGGAAAATCGATCGCCTACAACCCCGCCGGCGCCCCGGAGGCGAAGATCCAGGAGTGCATCGACGGATGCCCGGTCAGCGCGATCAGCTGGAAGGAAGATTAGTTCTGAGTTTTGAATTTCGAGTTGACCCCCAACGGCTGGAGAGAAAACAATGTTAACTCAAAACTCAGAACTCAGAACTGCCTTTATACTCTTTCATACGGCTCGAACAGCCGCTTGAACTCGTCCAGGGCGAAGCGGTCCGTCATCCCCGCGATGTAGTCGGCAATGACCCTTTCCCGGCCGGACAGATCCATCCGTTGCTGGTATTTGCGGGGAAGAAGGGTCGGGTGCTTCAGGTAGGTCTCGAACAGCTGGGTCAGACAGCGCTCCGCCTTGACCCGCATCCGCTCCACCTTGTAATGGCGGTAGAGGTTCTCCATCAGGAAGCGCTTCAGTTGACGGTTCTTCCCCGACAGTTCCGGGCTTAAGCCCACCACCTGCCGATTGACCCGCCGCAGGTCTTCGAGAGTGCCGATTCCCCCCGCCTCCAGGTTTTTCAGGGTGGTTGCCGTCAGGTCCGCAATGTAGATCCCGATGAGAGCGCTGATGGTCTGGTACATCTTCCGACCGGGGTCGATCCCCGGATATTTCGCCTCCACCCCGTCGTACACCTCGCTCCAGACCTCCACCTCCCTGAGCTGCGCCAGCTTGATGTACCCCGCCTTGAGGCCGTCGTCGATGTCGTGATTGTTGTAGGCGATTTCGTCGGCGAAATTGATCAACTGCGCCTCGATGGTCGGTACCACGCCGGGGAGGAATTCGCCGATGATCTCCACCGGACGGTCGTACGGCGATGAATGCTTGATGATCCCCTCCCGCACCTCCCAGGAGAGGTTCAACCCGTTGAATCCCGGGTAGCGCTCCTCCAGCTCGTCCACAACCCGGAGGGACTGGAGGTTGTGCTCGAACCCGCCATGCCCCTCCAGGAGCCGGTTGAGCACCTCCTCGCCGGTATGGCCGAAGGGGGTGTGGCCGAGGTCGTGGGCCAGGGCGAGCGCCTCGGTGAGCTCTTCGTTCAGCTTGAGGCGCCGGGCAATCGCCTTCCCAATCTGGGCGACCTCCAGGGAATGGGTCAGCCGGGTCCGGTAGTAATCCCCCTCGTGATTGACGAAGACCTGGGTCTTGTATTCCAGGCGACGGAAGGCCGCGCAATGGATGATC
>DATJLB010000294.1:0-13365 GCA_035490915.1 Geobacteraceae bacterium | reverse complement strand
GAGCGTAGGCTACCGGACGCTTCCTCGGGAGCTTCGCAGATACCCGATTGCCAAACTGCGCTATTTCAGGGACGAGTGGGGCAGGCATCGTGGCGACGTCTCTTATGCAGGATACGGGCATTTCCGCCCCGAGAGGCGTGGAGGCGCGGAAAGACATGCACGATGGGACGAAAGGGGCCATGGGGGAATGATGGGCCATTAATTGATCATGTCGTTTGTGGTTGGCATGGCAATCTTAGACATAGCAGCACTGAAGAGCCCCTCCTATATTTCTTATATAGGAGGGGCTTTCTGTTTCCACACTAAATTGCAACTGATCATTGTGAGAGCAGAAAGGTAAGTACAGCTATTGTCCCTTCAGAAATTGATGTTAGACTAATTCTGGTAGCGTCCCATTTTACCAAACTAGAGTGGTAAATTAACAAGTAATCTCATAGTTAAATCCTACTTAGTAGGAGGGAAATGATGGGAGAAATTACGGGACACGGGAAAGTCTTCATCAATCTTGCAGCAGCGATAATCCTTCTTCTGCCGGCGTGGGCCTGTGCCGACGTGCCCACGTATTCCGTCGGACTCGGCTTCGAGTTTGCTTCGGGAGACTACGGCACCGGCGTCAGGACTGACTCTGTCTACATGCCGCTTACTGTGACTGTCCGGCCGGCCGAGCGGCTCGACTTCTCGCTGGAGGTCCCTTATGTCTACCAGAGCAGCAGCGCCGTGGTGGCAGGCCAGTTCATGGGGATGCAGGGGCAGGCAATGGGGGCGCAGGCGGTCATGGCGGCCATGGGCTCCGGCATGAGGACATCCGCATCAGCGGCAACAGTCGGCAATTCCCAGTCGGGACTTGGCGACATGAAGCTCAGGGCGGGGTATGTCCTGTATACCGAGGAGAAGTACGTTCCGGCCATCCGTCCCAACTTCTACGTGAAGTTTCCGACCGCCGACAAGAACAAGTTCCTCGGTACGGGGGAGTTTGACGGTGGCCTTGCCGTGGAACTAACAAAGTGGTTCGGCAAATGGTTTGCGGACGGAGAAATAGGGTACGCCTTCCAGGGGAAGTCGTCGGTCCTGGCGGTTAAAGACTATTTGTACTACTATGCTGGCTGCGGGTATCAGGTGACCGACCGATTCCGCACAATGCTGCTACTCAAGGGTAGCACGCCAACCGTCGAGGGGGCATCGGCCCTCTTGGAGTTGCGTCTGAGGGCAAAATACCAGATTACATCGCATACGGGCATCGATGGTTATCTCTCCAAGGGACTTGCGACGGACAGTCCCGAATACGGCATGGGGCTTGCTGTCTATCACGATTTCTAGCTTCGCTCGCAGGGGCGCTAAGATGCTAAGAGCATTTAACGAAAGCTGGAGTGCTTGCGTTTCTTGCTGTTGGTGTCATTGCAGGGTGCGGAAAGTTGGCAAGGTGCCCCGCCCATTTACGGGCAGGGCGTTCTGAGTAGGAGGATAAGATCATATGCAATCTGCTGGAACATCCAGGCCGTACCTAGGCAAGGTCATTTCTTGCCAAGTCATTCCGTACGGCACGGGCAACCTTGCTGTATATATCGGACAGGAAATCGATCCCCTGGTCGGAGGCCGTGATCATCTGGCGGATGTTTCCCCCAGTCGCACGCTCCGTTTCCGCCCCGTTTAACTCGCCGTGAAGAAACTCGGCCACCAATTGTTTTATCTGCTCGTCTGTGAGCATTCCACTGCGCATCTGCATATAGATTCTTTCGGCTCTATACTCCAGGGCCTTTAATAATGTCTTCGCCGATTTTAGGCATCCGGTTCGCAGGCTCCGCCAGACGGTTTTCACCGGGAAATACCCAGCGATGTCTTGGGGAACTCGGGCGACATAATAATACATGTTCTGGCGAAAAAACAAATGCTGGATTCGCATCGGACCTCCGGAAAATGTTTGCAAAACGTTTTGCAAACATCCGAAAACCTCGCAAATCCAGCATTGGTGGGATAGTGGTGGAGATGAACGGGATCGAACCGTCGACCTATGCGTTGCGAACGCATCGCTCTCCCAGCTGAGCTACATCCCCAAAAGTGGCTTTCTTGTCATGCTTCCCGAAAAAACCAACTAAGCGAACACTATACCGAAAACAGCTGCTCTTGAAAAGGGAAAAATTCACGGATTCACGGGAAGGATAACGTTGAATTCCGCCCCAACTCCCAATGTGTTGGTCAGCTGGATTTTCCCTCCGTGATTGGTGACAATCCGGTTGGCTATGGGGAGGCCCAGGCCGGTTCCGGTTCCCTTGGTGGTAAAGAACGAGGTGAAGATCTTGTTCAGCGATTCGAGCGGAATGCCCCCCCCGGTATCTGAGACCTTTACCGAAACTGCTCCCTTGCCGTTGAGCCTGGCAGAGGCAACTTTAATCCTGAGTTCACCCTCCCTCTTCATCGCTTCCTGGGCGTTGACCAACAGGTTGAGAAAAACCTGCTTCAATTGCTGACAGTCTCCCTGCAATGTCGTCGTTTTTCGGGGAAAGTTCTTGTAAACTTTTATGTTGCTTTCGTGCAGAATAGGCTCAATGATCGCCAGGCTCTCTTCGACGACGTCACAGATGTTGCACCTGGAGTAACAGATGGTGGTCTTCTTGGCGAAGGAAAGAATATCGGAAAGAAGTTTTTCAAGGCGTTGGACTTCCCTGACGATAGTTGCGGCCTGGCTCTGCTCGATGGAGTCGGTTGGCAGTTTCTTTTCAAGCCGTCGTGCAAATCCCCCGATCGAGACCAAAGGGCCCTTGACTTCGTGGGCTATGCTGGTGGCCATTTCACCGATTGTGGAGAGCCGTTCTCCTTGGATGAGCCGCTCCCGGGCTTCCCGCAGATTGCGGTTAGCGTCTTCAAGGCGGTTGTAGAGCATGGAATTTTCTATGGCCATTCCTGCCTGATTGGCAATGAGCTGCAGGAAGCGCATGTCATCCGACGTGATCGGCTTCCCCTGCAGAGCGTTGTCGACGATAAGTACCCCGACAACCTGTTTTTTTGCCATCAGCGGGGCAAGAGCACAGGAAGTGATCCCGAATCGTTTGACAAATTCTTGGTTTATCCCCTTTTTCCTGGTTGTATCGGCGACATACACGAGCCTTTTTTCAAGGACTGCCCGTGACGCCGCATTTTGTGACCTGTCGAGCTCCAGTCGACTTGCACGCACCTTGCTGTTAAACGCGGAGTGCTGCTGCCTGATCATGTCTTCTTCGGAAATATCCCAGCGGCTGACAAGGATATTTTCGCTGTCTTCAGCGGGATTGATTAGCCCGCCGGACGTCTGGCTGGTCACACCGAGCATCCCCTGCATGGTCCCAGAGCGCTCGTTGATAAGGAACAGCATTGCGCGGTCGAAGAAAGGGGGGGCTCCTGACGTCAGGGCAGAAAGGATCAGATGAATGAGCTTGTCGAGCCGGATGGTGGAGAGCATGGTGTTGCTCATCCGGTAGAGCGAGGAGATTTCCTGGAGGCTCTGGCCATTCTCCGCGTTCGCACTGCTCGATGTGGCGTGCTGGGTGGACGTGCTGCGGGATCTCATGGACCGGGCTCCTTGAACGGGCCGATCTGGGAGGTTTGAGCGGTTGATTCGAGGTGACTGTCGAGAATTGGAGAAGGGACTGCAGTGGCAAAGCGACTCATTCGTATCCCGGGCGCAGGTTTGTCGCTGCCATGAACAGTCATGAAAACTCCGCTAGCGTTCCCTGCGCATGGGAGGGAAGCCAGAGTCGACCCGTCTTGGGCAGGTCAGATCAGGGGATCTTCTCTTTTCGTTCTTCTTCGATTTTACAGTCGATGCAGAGGGTCGTCACCGGACGGGCCTTCAGTCTTCCCTCGCTGATCTCTTCACCACACAATTCGCAGGTGCCGAATGTGCCGTCGTCGATCCGCTCCAGAGCCTCGCGAATCTTGTTGATCAGCCTGCGTTCCCGATCCCGGATGCGGAGCTCGAAGGTGCGGTCGGATTCCTGGGTTGCCCGGTCGTTCGGGTCGGGAAAATTTGTGGTGTCGGCGGTCATCTCCGAAACCGTTTTGCCGGCCTCCCCGAGGAGTGCTCGCATCTCTTCCTGGAGAACGCCTCTGAAATATTCCAGCTTTTCTGTGTTCATGGGCCACCCCGTTGATATATATCCCTATATTAAAAAGGAATTTGGCAATTAAGTAAAGAAAAATCTGAATGTCAGATAACCCGCTCCATCGCCTCTTCCACCGATCTGACGCCGATGAGCTCCATTCCCTTTACCTTGACCTGCTTGAGGTTGCCGGCGGGGAGGATGCAGCGGTGGAACCCGAATTTGGCCGCTTCCTTCACCCGGATCTCAGGCTGGGTAATGCCCCGGACCTCGCCTGCCAGGCCGACCTCTCCGAGTATCAGGGAATGGGGGTCCACCGTCTTGTCGAGATGGCTGGATGCCACCGCAACCACCATTCCCAGGTCGGCTGCCGGCTCGTTCAGCTTGACCCCGCCGGCAACGTTCAGGAATATGTCCTGCCCCGCCAGGGAAAGCCCGACCTTTTTTTCCAGCACCGCCACCAGCAGGGAGAGGCGGTTATGATCGACCCCGATGGTCGTCCGCCGGGGAGACCCGAGGGACGAACTGGTGACAAGCGCCTGGAGTTCCACGAGGAGGGGACGGCTTCCCTCAAGGGTTGACACCACCACGGACCCCGAAACCCCGAGGGGGCGTTCGGCCAGGAAGAGTTCGGAGGGGTTTTTTACCTCGACCAGCCCCCCCTCTTTCATCTCGAACACCCCGATTTCGTTGGTGGAGCCGAACCGGTTCTTTACCGCCCGGAGGATGCGGAATGGATGGCCGGCATCCCCCTCGAAGTAGAGGACGGTGTCAACCATATGTTCCAGCACCCGCGGCCCGGCGATCGAGCCGTCCTTGGTGACGTGGCCGACAAGAAGGATCGGGATGCCGCTCCCCTTGGCGAGCATCATCAGCTGGCCCGCCGTCTCACGGACCTGGCTGACGCTCCCCGGGGCAGACTCCAGGGCAGAGGTGAAGACCGTCTGGATGGAGTCAATCACCACCGCCGCCGGTTTCAGCGACTTGATATGGGAGACGATTTTTTCCAGGGAGGTCTCGGGGAGGATGAGGAGAGACGGGGCGTCCACCCCCATCCTGGTGCCTCGCAGCCTGATCTGCTGCGCAGATTCCTCCCCAGAGACATACAGAACGTGCCCACCCCTCTTGGCAAGCAGATCCATGGCCTGGAGGAGGAGCGTCGACTTTCCGATCCCCGGAGTTCCGCCGATCAGGACCAGGGAACCTGTCACTACCCCACCGCCAAGCACACGATCAAGCTCGGCAATGCCGCAGGAGAGGCGTTGTTCGATGTCGCTTCTGATCTCGCCGATCGGCAGGGGGATTGCGTTGGTGCCTGCCTCGCCGGGTCGGGAGACGGCTTTAACCTGGACCTCTTCCACAAGGGTGTTCCATGCTTCGCAATCGGGACAGCGCCCGAGCCACTTGGCCGACTGGTAGCCACATTTTTGGCAGGTGAACAAAGTTTTCGTTTTCACGGGCTTCTCCGCAGGCAATCGGACCGATACTATACCTATTGCCCGACAGTGTCAACACGGGGGCGGGAGCAGATTGACAAAGCGTTAGACGATAGGATAAAATTACAGGTCATGAATCGAGACCAGAGCGGTGAGGTGGACGAATGAAGAAAAATATCAAGGCGGCGCTTCTCTCTGCTTTTGTCCTGCCCGGGCTCGGTCAGGTCTACAAGGGGGCGAGGATTAAGGGGGGGATCATGATCGCCCTGGTGAACATCTTCCTGCTGGCGGCCCTTTTCCTGGTGATGCAGGGGATGGGGGAGCTTCTGGTCACTGCCAAGCTCTCCGGAATGGCTGCCGCGGAACGGGTGGTCGAGGGGCTTAAGGAGAAGGGTCCGACGGGCCGCATCCTCCTGGCGGCATTTTTTGCCCTCTGGGCCTACGGGGTCGCCGATGCCCTGTTCCGCACGGAGAAAGGGGAGGGGAAGCGGGAGGATTAGTGCGGTGACAAAAGTGCTGCGAACTGGTAATATGGTTTGACAAACATCGTTATGTTGTGAGATAAAATCACTATCCAACCGGCCCTGTCTCAGGGCCTTGTTTGCATTTGGAGAAACGGAGCGACCCATGATCTATTCAGAGGTGCTGGCTACCGGTGGCGTGGTTCCCGAGCGGGTGGTCACCAATGATTTCTTTAGTTACCTGGTTGAAGATGCCGATAACTGGATCTTTACCCGCACCGGCATTCGAGAGCGGCGCTTTGCGGAAGAGTCTCAGTCGACCTCCGATCTTGCCACCATCGCGGCGATACGAGCACTTGCGAACGGCGGGCTCGACCCGGCCGAGCTCGACTGCATCATCGTCGGTACCTCTACCGCCGATATGTGCCTTCCCGCCACCGCCTGCATGGTGCAGAAGAACATCGGCGCGGTGAACGCCTTTGCTTTCGACATGAATGCGGTCTGCAGCAGCTTCGTTTTCGCAGTGGAGACGGCCGACAACTTCATCCGCGCAGGGAAATACAGAAAGATCCTGGTGATCGGTGCCGATACCTATTCCAAGATCCTGGATTTCCAGGACCAGACCACATGCCCGTTGTTCGGCGACGGAGCCGGCGCGGTGATCCTCGGGGCAACCAGCGAAAAGAAGGGGATCCTGCAGAGCCTCGTCGGCAGCGACGGCAACGGATGGGATCTCATCCAGGTCCCATCCTCGGGCTCCCGGAAGCCGATCACTGCCGAAACCATCGCTCTCAGGGAAAATACCTTCAAGATGGCGGGCAAGAAAGTCTACGTGTTCGCCACCGATGTGATCCCCCGGATCATCGAGACGGTGACCGCCGCCGCGGGTGTGAAGCCGGAAGACCTCGACTACATCATTCCCCACCAGGCCAACGTCCGTATTATCGACTTCATCTCGAACAAGACCGGCATTACCAAGGAGAGGTTCCTTCTCAATCTCGACCGGTATGGCAATACCGCTGCCGCGTCGGTGGGGCTCGCCCTGGATGAGAACGTGCGGAACGGAGTCATCAAACCGGGCAACCTCGTGCTTATGATGGGCTTTGGCGGGGGACTTTCCTGGGGGGGAGTTCTCATTCAGTTTTAACGCCGAGGATCAGAGCCGGCGACGGTATGACCCCGCGGTGCCCCCTTCCGTTTACCGTTGCTGCTTTACGCCCGCAATCCCTTCCCCGCATGCACGCAGCGTGAGCCCGTTTTCCGCCAGCATTTTCCCGAGCGCGTCCGTCGGCGTTGCCCGTTGCCACCCTCCGTGGAAGCGATTGGCAGCCAGCATGATCCCGCCCGGCTTGAGCCTTGCACAGAGGCGACCGATCGTTCCTACCAGCTTTTCCCGTTCGTTGAGGAGCGGCCCCCCCAACAGACCGTTGCAGATGATGACGTCGTATGCCTCTCCTGCAGAAAGGTTTCCCTCGGTGAGGTCTTCCCGATACAACATGACCCTTTCGGCGGTTCCATCGCGAAAGAGCCGTCCGATCCGGTGGCGATATGCCGTCTGCCTTCCGGGGTCATGGGGAAACCAGCCATGGGCGGCAGCGAACAGCTCCAGCGGCTCCACCGTGGCGCCGTGCACCTCGAAGCTTTCCGGGGGGGAGCCCGTGTCGCGAAGGAGCATGGCCAACTCGTAGCACCCCTCGCCGCTGCCGCATGCCGCATCGAGGCAGCGCACCGATCCTTTCGGCCGGTATACGGCCAGCCAACCCCGCAGGAACACGCTTTGCGCCGGGTAACGTTCGAAGCTGCCCCCGTAGCGTCGTGGCAGGAACAGGGAAAAGAGGAACCGGTGACGGAAATCACCGTCGGCCATCAGGCGATGCATCAGCCGTGCTGGATTCGCTTCCCGCACCAGAGGCTGCAGGCGGTGCAGTGCGTCGAGCCAGCTGGTAGCGGTGTGCAGGACAGAGGCGGGGAGGAACGGCGAACATCTCAGGGAGAGTGAAAAGAGTCGGTCACATGCCCGCCTGATTTCGTTCAGCGGCAGGTAGAGTTCGGCGATTCCTCTCATTTCGTGGGTTAGGGCGAGCCCCGGCACCCAGAGGCCGTGCGGCGCACAGCAGGCATAGGTGCGGAACCTTTCCGCGAGCCGCGCAACCCGGCTCTCCAGGTCCCGGTCGTCGATCGAACCGTGCACGAGGAGCCGTTCCAGGCGTTTGTCGATTTCGACCTCGTCGAGGGTCGGGATGTAATGCAGCCGTTCTCTTCCCATGGAGAGAGTAAAGCGCAGATCGTCGGAAGAAGTAAATGAAAAAACGACGCCGGCAGGTAACGGCGTCGGTGGTGTGCTTAATGTCCTTTGCAACACGCCTTCGTATAACGGCGCTCGTCATCGTCCGTTCCCTTTTCCCCCCCCGCCCCGGGGTCTTTCCTGCCGGGGTCGCGGACGAAGCCGACACTCTGTCCACGGGGTATCGTTCCGTGCCGCCCCGCATGATCTCCCCGTGTCTCGCCGATCTGAAGCGTGCTGTCGGGCGAGACGGCACGCTGGTGCTTTTTTTCCCCGGATGTCGGACTGCTGCGGCACCGTTTCTCCTTTTTCGCCTGAAACGGGAAGGGTATTCCAACTGCAGCGCCACTGCATCGCCGGAAGGCCTTCTGGTCAAAGCTTCCAGGTAGTCCCGCCGGCGTAAACCGTGCGCAAAAAAAGCGGCCCGACGTCTGCCGGGCCGCTGGATGAACCTTCTTTATTTCGGGGATTCAGTCCCCTTCTTCTCCTTGAAAGGTTGCCGCGGCCAGAAGTGCCCCATCACTTGCCGTTCTGTATCGGTCAGGACGACCCCCTTCACTTCCATCCGCTTTAAAATCTTCTCCATGTCTTTCCGCTCTTTTATGGCGGCCTCGATCCGTGCCCGGTTATGGCAGGCAAGGCACTTTTCTTCGATGACCTTCTGTTGCGGCGGGGTCAGCTTGACCTTGCGGACGTCTTCCAGGGCGCCCACGGGGGCGGCGGCAAGCACGGTCAGCGTCATTGCGCTGATGGCGGAACGAACACGTATCATCATTCCCTCACGTAGATGTCCTGATCGGACTTGTCCACCATCGTCATCACATGCATGTACTCGTCTTCGATCATGGCGTAATGGTTTTCGGTCTCCTTGACCACCTTTTCGAAAACTGCCCGGACCAGCGGGTCGACGATGTCCTTGGCAAGCATGGAGTACTGCGCGATGGTCGCCTTTTCTTCCTTCAAGGCGATCTCCAGCGCCTTCTGCTCGTGGGTTTCCGCATCGATTGACTTCTCAAGGGCCTGGTAGGTCGCACTCATCTTGTTAGGGGGGGAATCCATGAATGTCTTCAGATCGCCGAATTCTCCTCCCTTGTAGTGGTCGAAAAAAGACTTCAGATGCCCCACTTCCTCGTTGGCAAGGAGATCGAAGATCTGTTTGGCCCGCTCGTTCGCGGTGACGGAACCTGCCCGCCGGTAAAAATCCATGCTGTCCTTTTCCGCCTGAATGGCCAGCTTCAACGCTTCCTGGATCGAATATTCTTTTCCCATGGCGAGATCCTCCGTGCGACATTGAATTGTAATTTTGTTTACAGTATAGCCGCACTTTCCGTTTCTTCAACCGGTCACCGAAAACTTTTTCTGCGCCAGGAGGTCGTTCACCACCACGCCCGCCATGGTGAGCCCGAAAATAGCGGGAATGTACGAGATGCTCCCCAGGATCACGCGCCGGTGCTCGCAGGAGAAGCGCTGGTCGTCCTTGTTGGGGCAGATGCAGTTCCCCTTGCACCCGGCGTCCTTCACCTCCTGCTCCCGGTACTCCTCGGTGGAGAAGACCACCGTGACCCCCCGCTCGATCCCTTCCTTTCTCAGGAGCTTGCGCACCGACCGCGCCATCCGGCACTTGTGGGTCTGCGAGATGTCGGCGACCTGGATGCAGGTCGGGTCGAGCTTGGCGGCGGCTCCCATGCTGGAGATGATCGGAATTCCGCGCTCCTTGCAGCTCTTTATCAGATGGATCTTGCTGGTGAAGTGGTCGATGGCGTCCACCACGTAGTCATGCCCCTGGGAGAGGAGGAAGTCGCTGTTCTCCGCCGAGTAGAAATCCTTGTACGGGACGATCTCGGCGTCCGGGTTGATGAGCCGGAACCGCTCGGCCATTACGTCCGTTTTGGCCTGGCCGACGGTGCCGTCCATGGCGTGGATCTGACGGTTGACGTTGGTCAGGCAGATGTCGTCGAAGTCGACGATCGTGAGCCGTCCGATCCCGGCCCGGCTGAGCGCCTCGGCGACGAATCCGCCGACCCCGCCGAGGCCGAAGACCGCCACGCTGGACTTTTTCAGAGTTTGCAGCCCCTCCGGTCCGATCAGGAGCTCGGTGCGGGAGAAGCGGTGGAGATGGGACATGAGAATCCTCTTTAATTCAAGATGTGAAGACAGTGCCCAGAATAGAACCAAAACCATTATTAACAAGGATGGACAGGATGAACAGGATAAAGTCGTTTTGTTAATACTTCAAAAAGATTTTTGGTTTTATCCTGTCTATCCTGTCCATCCTGTTAGATAAGGTTCAAATCCGGAACAGCCGCTCCGCATTTGCCGTGGTGGTCCTGGCGACCTCCTCCACGGTAACACCCTTGATTGCCGCCACCCTCAGGGCGATCTCGACGAGAAAGGCCGGTTCGTTAGGTTTACCCCGATGCGGCTCCGGCGTCAGGTCGGGCGAGTCGGTCTCCAGCACGAGGTGCGCAAGGGGGATGCGCCGCACCACTTCCAGGGGGCGGACCGCATTCCGGTAGGTGACCGTGCCGGCCACCCCGATGACGAGTCCCAGGCGAACGCACGACTCGGCCGTTTCAGGGCTTCCGGAAAAGGCGTGCATGACACCGCCGACCCGCCGCACCTCTTCTTCCCTGAAGATGGCGAGGAGGTCGCTGAAAGCCCGGCGGCAGTGGATCATCACGGGGAGCCCCGCTGCGATTGCCAGGCGGAGCTGGGCGCGGAACGCCGTTTGCTGCACCTCCCGCGGGATGTCCACCAGGTAGTCGAGGCCGATTTCGCCGATGGCAACCGCCCTGCAGGCAAAAGTGCGGAGGTGCGCCAGCAGACTCTCGTCAAAGCGGGAGGCGAGCATCGGGTGGAGGCCGAAGGCGGGATGGAGACCGTCCGTTTTTGTTGCGAGGCGGTCGATCCCTTCCCACCCCTCCGGGGCCACCCCCGGTATGACGTATTTCGCAATCCCTGCCTGTCTGCCGGCTGAGAGCACCTCCTGGAGCCGGGCAAGGAGGGACGGGTCGTCCAGATGGCAATGCGTGTCAATCAGCATGATGCTCCCATGTGGACTTTTAACGGTTATTATACGGTAACTCTTCGGAGGGAGCAATGGGAAGCGCTTTCAGTCGCTGTAAATCGGCTCTGGCGTTGGCGGCAATTCGCTGCTATAATCGGACCGGTTACGATTCCATTCCATGATGACGGAGGGGACGATGGCAAAAGGAGGAGGGGTTGGTTCCGTTCTGGACTCCCTGGCTCCGCTGGTGCTCAGGGTGCCGCTGGGGCTGATTTTCATGGCGCACGGCAGCCAGAAGCTGCTCGGGCTGTTCGGAGGTCTCGGGGTGAGCGGCACGCTGAAGACGTTCGAGGAGAAGCTGGGAATCCCCCCGATCTTCACCATCCTGGCGATGATCGCCGAGTTCGGCGGCGGCCTGGGCGTCTTCCTCGGCTGTCTGACCCGTCTTTCCGCCTTCGGGATCGCCTGCGTGATGGGAGTGGCTATCTACAAGGTCCACCTGGTGAACGGCTTCTTCATGAACGCCGCCTGCCTGCCGGGGCGAGGGCAGGGGATCGAGTACCCCCTGGCGCTCCTCGGCATGGCGCTCTCGCTCCTGTTCGGCGGCGGCGGGAGGTGGGGAATCGACCGGTTTTTCTGGCGGCGGTAGAGATTTTTTCTGTTGCCCTTTTTGCCGTAAAAATGTAATGATAGAGCTGTACTTCGGGAGGCGAAGATAAATTCTTCGCCTTTCTTGTGTCTTATGCCAAAAATGAATTCAGATGGAGCAGTACCGTGACAAAGCATAACCAGCAGGAAGTTGACAAGCGCCGCACCTTCGCCATCATCAGCCACCCGGACGCGGGGAAGACCACCATTACCGAGAAGCTCCTCCTGTTCGGCGGCGCCATCCAGCAGGCGGGCGAGGTGCGGGCAAGGAAGAGCGCCCGACACGCCACCTCCGACTGGATGGAGATGGAGAAGCAGCGCGGCATTTCGGTCACCTCGTCGGTGATGAAGTTCAACTACGACGGTTACGAGGTGAACCTCCTGGACACCCCTGGCCACAACGACTTCTCCGAGGACACCTACCGGGTCCTCACCGCAGTCGACTCAGTCCTCATGGTGATCGACTCGGTGAAGGGGGTGGAGAGCCAGACCAAGAAGCTCCTGGAGGTCTGCCGCCTCCGGCACACCCCGATCATGACCTTCATCAACAAGCTCGACCGGGAGGGAAGGGAGCCGCTCGACCTCCTGGACGACATCGAGGCACACCTCGGCATCCAGTGCGCGCCGATGACCTGGCCGATCGGGATGGGGAAGCGGTTCCGCGGCACCTACCACCTCTACACCAAGGAGCTCACCTTCTTCGACCCGGATGCGGACCGGGGGACCGGCGAGGTAGTGACCGTCCAGGGACTCGACGATCCGCGCCTGGATGAGCTCCTTGGCTCACAGGTGGACGAGCTCCGTAACGACGTGGAACTCCTGGAGGGGGCGGCCCACCCCTTCGAGCAGGAGGCGTACCTGGCGGGTCTCCAGACACCCGTTTTTTTCGGGAGCGCCATCAACACCTTCGGCGTCCAGCAGCTCCTCGACACCTTCGTCGAGCACGCCCCCGCGCCCCTTCCCCGCGAGACGCTCTCCCGGACGGTCTCCCCCTACGAGGAGTCGTTTTCCGGCTTTGTTTTCAAGATCCAGGCGAACATGGACCCGGCCCACCGGGACCGGATCGCCTTCTTCCGGATCTGTTCCGGCCGGTTCAACCGCGGCATGAAAGTCAAGCACAACCGGCTCGGCCGGGACATCCAGATCGCCAACGCGACCATCTTCATGGCCCAGGACCGGACCAACGTGGAGGAAGCGTTTCCGGGCGACATCATCGGCATCCACAACCACGGCACCATCAAGATCGGCGATACTTTCACCCAGGGGGAGGAGCTGAAATTCACCGGGATCCCGAACTTCGCCCCGGAGCACTTCCGGAAGGTGCGGCTCCTCGATCCGATGAAGTCGAAGGCGTTGGAGAAGGGACTCGTCCAGCTCGCCGAGGAGGGAACAACCCAGGTCTTCCGCCCGCTCAAGGGGAGCGACTGGATCGTCGGCGCGGTGGGGCTTCTCCCGT
>DATJLB010000293.1:0-17113 GCA_035490915.1 Geobacteraceae bacterium | reverse complement strand
AAAGTCGTCCAGGCACCTTTTTGCCTATTGACAGACGGGGGCCTTATAAGGGTTTTACCCGTTGCGGAAGATTGAGTTAGTGCCAACCCGCCGACCAAGAAACACTTCCAATGGCGCACAGCACTTGCTTGCGCAGTCCCTATTATCGCCAGACATTAGGCAAATATGCATACATGCACATGCACTTTTTGTCTGGCTTGACACACCTTTCAGTATCAAGAAGCAAAAAACACAATTATTTTGAGATGTTGCAAGATAAGTTGAAATGGCACACTAGTTGAATTTTGAATAAGTAGAAGAAGCGGGAATTGTGGAAAGGAGGTACAGGCCATGAGAGTCTTGCTCGGAAACAGAATGTATGCTGAATTCAAGGCCTGGCGGAAAATGCGGAGAGAACAGCTGCAACGGGAATATGACCGGATGGTGGAAATGGCGCTGGCTAGAAGCCGTTAGGCTCAGTAAATTGGCTATTGAGTTACGGATGAACAAAGAACTAAAGAACTATAGGGCCCTGACAAGGGGGTGAAGAACATGATTGATGTGCTGGCTTAGGACCGGATTTTCGCTAATGTCACATAGTCGTGCATCTCTTGGAGAAAGGAGTCTGACATGAAAAAGCTGCTCGTTATTCTGGCCATGGTGTCAAGCATTACCGGCTGCGCAACTACAAAAGATATGGCAAAGAACTTGCGTTACGCAGACAACACCCCGGTTGGGGCGGAAAAAATCAAATTTGTCGAGTTGGATAAAATGAAACGAGGAACGGCGTGCACGGTAAATCTGTTCTACTTCATTCCAATATACGGCGATGGTTCAATCATCGCCGCAGCGGATGACGGAAAAATCAATACCGTCGAACTGATTGGTGAAACCGGCCGCTGGTACTTCCCCTTCAGCACCAGTTGCACTGTGGTCTTCGGGGATAAAAGTGCTGTCGTGGTGAATCGCTGACTGACGGAGGGGTTGCTGTGAAATGAAGAAGCCCCGGGGGCTTCGCCACCGGGGCTTCTCAATTTCTCGAGCGGGAAACGGGATTTGAATCCGCAAAAAGAAAATACCATTGTCGCTGAAAATGTTTTTTAATATCTACATCTTACAAACGGCAGCCATCTTCCTCTGGCCGGTTACAGTTCAATAAGATACATTTCGATTCATATAGTCTCAGAATTTTCAGTAACTAATCGGCGACATTTGGGCGTTTTTATTAAACTTTTCCTCTATATCGCTTGCCATGAAAAAAAACCGGGGCAGGCATGGCTCCTGCCCCTCGAATCACAACAATGAAAGGAGTACTACCCGGACCGGACGGAAACGTTCTGCTTCTACTTCTCTCATTACTGCAGCTTTGCCGTCAGCGCCGGCACGAACTGCAGGGCATCGGCAACGATCAGTACGTCTGCCACTTCGCCGATGGGTGCATCCCTGTCCTTGTTGATCGCAACGACAAAATCGGACTTCTTCATGCCGGCCACATGCTGGATCGCGCCACTGATACCGCACGCCACGTACAGTTTCGGGCTGACGGTCTGACCGGTAGTCCCCACCTGGTGGCTGTGCTCGACCCAGCCGGCATCGACCACCGGCCGGCTTGCACCCAGCTCTCCCACCAGCGCCCTGGCCAGCGCAGCAATGACCGGCACATTCTCCTTCTTGCCGACTCCTCGGCCGGCACTGACGATCACCTCTGCCTTGGCAAGGTCCACCCCTTTCGCCTCGGCCGCCTCGTAACCGAGGAATTCAACGGGTGAAGCGATATCCACCAGGTCGAGCCTCGTCACCTGCGGCGTCCCCTCGGCGGGGAGAGCGGTGAACGCCCCGGCCTGGACGGTGACGACCGTCCTCGCTGTCGTCGACGTTATTGTCCGGCGCATCTTGCCGTTGCAGCAGGTCACCTCATAGTTCCGGCCGTCAACGGCGACCACCTCGGAGACCTGGGCGGCCTTCAGGGCCGCTGCAACGCGTGGCGCCAGGTCCCACCCGTAGGAGGAGTGGAGGAACACGATGCAGTCGGGGTTCTCCTTCTCTACCGCCGCCAGGACCAGTTTCTTGTGCAGGTCGGGGTTGTACTCCCCGTATTTCTCCGCATCCGCCAGGTAGACTGGACCGGTAAAGCGGGGAAGTGCCCCTTCGCTCCCTACGACGGCGAGGACCTTGTCGACGCCGATCCGGTCGGCGAAAGCTATGAGCTCATAGCTCGCGTCGAGCAATGTACCTTCCCGGTATTCACAAACGAGTAACGCTTTCATCGTCGCCTCCTATCGCACCACTGCCGTTTTTTCCTTCAGGATGCCGAGCAACCGGTCGGCCATGTCGTTCACGTCCCCTTCGAGAACGAGCCCTCCCCCCTTTTTCGCCGGGGGATGGAAACTCGCCGTGGCGCAGAGCGGCTCTTCACGCAGAAAATCGGCGACGGGATGGGCAAGAAACTCTTTCTTCTTCGCCTTCATGATGTTGGGGAGCGTCGGGTAGCGGGGGGTGTTGAGGCCGAGTTGGCAGGTGACCACGGCCGGCAGCCGCATCCTGACGACGCCCTTAAGCCCTCCCTCCAGTTCCCGCTTGACCGTGATGGTGCCGTCGTTGTAGGCAAAGCCGACGAGGGTGGTGGCGCAGGGGAGCCCGAGCCGTTCCGCCACGGTCACTCCCACCTGTGCCGAGCCCCGGTCCTGGGACTGCATGCCGGTGAGAATGAGATCGAACCCCTTGTCCCGGGCGAACGCAGCAATGATGGAAGCGACCTGCCACGGATCCTTCATATGGATGGCGGGGTCCTGGATGTGGACCGCCCGGTCGCACCCCATGGCGAGCGCCTTCTTAACGGTTTCTCCCACCCGGTCGGGGCCGATGGAAAGGACGGTGACATCGGGGGCCTCACCCAGCTGCTCCTTGAGCTGCACCGCCTGCTCGACGGCGTACTCGTCGTACTCGTTCATCCGGAAGGCAAGGTCGGTTTCCTCGTACCAGACCCCTGTTCCGTTCACCTTGAATCGCGACTCCATGTCGGGTACCTGCTTGACGCAGACAAGTATCTTCATGCAAACCTCCACCCCACGGAATTAACAATGAGTTGTCTTTATCCTGAACATCCTGTTCATCCTTGCTAAGAAGCCTTCGGTTACGTTGCCAATCGTTCCGCCAGTATTTCGGCAATGTCTCTCGGCGCCAGCACCTCTTCCAATCCTCCCCCTTTCACCCCATCCTCGAACATCGTCAGGCAGAACGGGCAGTTGGAGACCAGAACGTCCGACCCGGTGGCCGCGGCCATCTTTGCCCGGTTTTCGCTGATCCGGGAGCCTGTCTTCTCCTCGGCCATGATCCGGCCGCCGCCGGCCCCGCAGCAGAAGCTTTCTGCCCGGGAGCGTTCCATCTCGCGGATTTGCCCCCCCGCAGCCTCCACCAATGCCCGCGGCTCCCGGTACACGTCGTTGTAGCGGCCGATGTAGCAGGAATCGTGGTAGGTGCAGTCGAAGGGGGCGGCTGTGACCTTGAGCCTCCCATCCTGCTGCAGCCGGTGGAGATAGACGGTGTAGTGCTCTACCTCGACGTCGAGACCGAGATCCCGGTAATCCTTGGCCAGGGTGTTAAAGCAGTGCGGACAGGCGGTGACGACCTTTGTGACGCCATACCCCCTGATGGTTTCGATGTTCCCGGCCGCCATGGTCTGGTAGAGGTACTCGTTCCCAAGCTTGCGCACCGGCTCGCCGCAGCACTTCTCCTCCTTCCCGAGGATGCCGACCCGGATACCGGCCGCGGCACAGAGCCGGATGAAACTGGTGGCGACCCTGATGTTCCGCTTGTCGAAGGAGGCGTAACAGCCGACAAAGTAGAGGATGTCCACCTCGGAGCAGTCGGCCATGAGGGAAACCGGCAGGCCCGCGGCCCAGTCACCCCGGGCGGCAAAAGCCATTCCCAGGGGGTTGGCGTTGACCTCGACGTTGTCCATGGCCGACATCACCTCATCGCCGGGAAACTCCCCTTCCATCAGCACCAGGTTGCGCCGCATCTCCACGATCTTGCTGACATGCTCGACGGCTGCAGGACAGATCTCCTGGCAGGCACGGCAGGTGGTGCAGGACCAGAGGGCGTCTTTGCCCACCGTCTCGATCAGGCCGGCATCCGGATTGGCCGTGGCCACTTCCCCCAGCTGGCTGATCACTTTCATCGGCGAGAGGGGCTTGCCGGTGGCATGGGCCGGGCAGCGGTCCTGGCAGCGCTTGCACGTGGTGCAGGCATCGGTGTCGAAGATGTCTTTCCAGGTAAGGTCCGTGAGCCGGGCAGCACCGAAGCTTTCGGCGTCTCCTTCCATATCCGGGGTGACCAGCCCCCCCTTGGGGCCGAGGTCGACGAAGAAGTTGTTCGCGGCGGTGGTAAAGATGTGCCTGAACTTGGTAAACGGGATGGCGCAGATGAAACCGATGACGAGAAAAAAGTGGAGCCACCAGAACCCCTGGTGCAGGGCACGCAGGGGCCCTTCCCCCATGCCGGCCAGCCCCTTGGCGAACAGCAGCCCGACGGGCGACCAGGCCGCCAGTTCCATGGTGTGCGGCAGTTCGGTGACCGCCATCCGGGCCCCTTCGATGACGAAGCCGGTGACCAGTATCCCGAAAAGGAGCCCGTGCATGATGGCGTCGTCCCGGCCGGTTTCCAGCCCCTCCGGGCGCACGAGGTAACGTCGCACGCACAGCCCCCCCAGCATGACGATGGCGACCAGGCCGGCCAGGTCCAGCACAAGGGAGAAGAATCTGTAAAAGTTGCCGTTAAGGAAGCGGTAGCCGAAGAGCAGGTCGGTGAAGTCGGCCTGGGCAGCCACAAGACAGGTGCCGACGAAGAGCAGCACAAACCCCCAGAAGAAAAGCCCGTGGGCAAGGCCGGGACCCTTGACCCTGAGCACCCGGCTCTGCAGCAGGACGGTTTTCGCCAGTTCGCGGATGCGTGCCCCCCGGCGGTCGATCCTGTTCAGCGGCTTTCCCTGCCGGTATATCTCCAGCCGCTGCAGCCCTCTTTTGATCAGCATCCCCAGGGCGGCAAAGGTGAAGAGATACATGGGGAGCAGAACCTTCGCCCCATGGCCGATATTCCAATAGAGTTCGCGTGTCGCTTCCATAAAGGGTCACCATCCCATCATCTCGGCTTGCTCAACTGCCGGAAAACACCGGCTTCCTCTTTTCCAGAAAGGCATTCATCCCTTCATGCTGGTCTGCTGTCGCGAAGAGGGAGGCAAACAGCACCGCCTCATACCCCATGCCGTTTTCTTCATCCATGTCGAGGCCGCGCTTGATGACATGCTTGGCATAGGTCACCCCGAGTAGGCCGTTGCCGGCTATTTTCCCCGCCGTTTCCAGTGTCCTGGCAATCAGCTCGCCGGAGGGAAACACCGCGTTCACGATGCCCCACTCCTTTGCCTCGGCAGCGGTAAGGATTCTGCCGGTGAAGATCAGTTCGTTAGCGCGGTTCCGCCCGAGAAGCCGGGCAAACTTCTGCGAACCGCCGAAACCGGGCATGATGCCGAGCGTGACCTCGGGCAGTCCCATTTTCGCCGTTTCGGAGGCGTAGATGAAATCGCAGGCCAGCGCCAGTTCCATGCCGCCTCCCAGGGCATAACCGTTGACCGCGGCGATGACCGGCTTGTCCATGGTGCCGATGAAGCTGACGAGCTTTTGCCCGGTGCGGGCGAAGGTGAGCGCCTGCTGGGCAGTAAACCCCGCCATCTCGGCTATATCGGCGCCGGCAACGAATGCCTTGTCGCCGCTGCCGGTAAGAACAATCACCTTGACGGTGTCATCCCAGCTCAGATGTTCAAACAGTTCGAGCAATTCGCCGATCACTGAACTGCGCAGGGCATTGAGCACCTGGGGACGGTTGACGGTCACCAGGGCGACGCCGCCATATTTTTCGACCAGCAGGTTCTGACATTCCATGGTTGTTCCCCTTTTCTAGTACGTGTAGAAACCGCGACCGGTCTTCTTTCCGAGGAATCCCGCCTCCACCATCTTGACCAGGAGTGGACAGGGACGGTACTTGGCATCCTTGAACCCCTCGTACAGGACGTTCATGATGGCCAGACAGGTATCGAGACCGATGAAGTCAGCCAGGGTCAAGGGCCCCATCGGCTGGTTGGTGCCGAGCTTCATCCCCTTGTCGATATCTTCCGCCGTCGCAATCCCTTCAAAGAGCGCATACACCGCCTCGTTGATCATCGGGATGAGAATGCGGTTCACGATGAAACCGGGGTAGTCAGCCGAGACCGCCATCTCCTTGCCAAGCTTCGCGACCAGAGCGGCGGTGGCATTGAAGGTGTCATCGCTGGTGGCGAGCCCCCGGATCACCTCGACCAGCGTCATGACCGGCACCGGGTTCATGAAGTGCATGCCGATGACTTTATCCGGCCGTCCCGTGACCGCCGCGATGCGGGTGATCGGAATGGAGGAGGTATTGGAAGCGAGAATCGCCTCCTGCTTGACGACACGGTCGAGGTTTCTGAAGATTTCGAGCTTCAGCGATTCTCTTTCGGTGACCGCTTCGATGGCCATGTCGCAATCGGCAAGGTCCTCGATAGCCCTGGTGGTCCGGATCCGCTGCATGATTGCTGGAATGGCGACGCTATCCACCAGCCCCTTTTTCGCCTGCCGCTCCAGGTTTGTCCCGATGCTGAGCACGGCGTTCGTCAGCTGATTCTCGGCGATGTCGAAAAGAACGACTGCCATTCCCTGCTGTGCCAGGACATGGGCAATACCGTTCCCCATCTGCCCGGCACCGAGTACGCCTACCTGTGCGATCATCACATCCCTCCTCATACCCTCTCGAAAATTGCAGCGACAGCCTCGCCACCGCCGATGCAGAGCGTTGCCAGGCCGTACCGGGCTTTGCGCCTGTGCAACTCGCGGATGAGCGTAGCCGCCAGCCGACCGCCGCTCGCGCCGATGGGATGCCCGATGGCGCACGCCCCGCCATTGACGTTGACCTTCTCCGGATCGAGTGCCAGTTGCCTGATGGCCAGCAGGGTAACCGCGGCAAACGCCTCGTTGATCTCGAACAGGTCGATGTCGGCTACCTTCAGGCCCGCCTTGGCGCAGACCCGTTCGATGGCGCCGACCGGGGCCTCGGTGAATTGGTCAGGGTGCCGGCTGTCGGTTGCTGAGGCGACCAACTTCGCTTTAGGCGTGAGACCGTATTTTTCTACCGCAGCGGCGCCGGCCAGCAGGGTAAGTGCCGCCCCGTCGTTGATGGTGGAGGCGTTGCCGGCGGTAATGGTGCCGTCCTTCCCGAAGGCGCTGCGAAGGCCGCCAAACTTGGCAAGGTCTGTCTTGAACGGCTCCTCGTCGGCATCGACAATAACCTCGCCTTTCCGGCTCTGCTTTACGACCGGGACGATTTCTTCCCGGAAGATCCCGTGGGTGACCGCCAGCTGTGCCTTCTGGTAGGAGCGGAGCGCAAAGGCATCCTGTACGTCGCGGGTGAGGCCATGCTTTTCCGTGGTGGCTTCGGCAATCACCCCCATGTGCTTGCCACTGTAAGGGTCCTGCAGGCCGTCGTGGATCATCAGGTCGAGCAGTTCGCCATGACCCATACGGTACCCGTAGCGCCCTTTGCCGAGGAGATAGGGGGCAAGTGACATGTTTTCCATGCCGCCGGCGATCACGACACCGGCATCCCCGAGCCGGATGGCGTCGGCGCCGAGCATCAGCGCCTTCAGGCCGCTGCCGCAGACCTTGTTGATTGTCAACGCCGGGATGGAATCGGACAGCCCGGCGTGTCGCATCGCCTGCCGGGCCGGGGCCTGCCCCGCGCCTCCGGTAAGGACCTGACCGATAATGACCTCTCCCACGGCTTCGGCAGGGAGGCCGGAACGGCTCATGAGTTCCCCGATGACGGCGGCAGCCAGACGCGGTGCCTCGACATCCGACAGAGCACCACCGAAGGACCCGAACGGGGTACGTAACGATTCGACGAGATAGACTTCTTCCATGGACTCCCTCGCAATGTGCTCGATGATGGTGATTCGGGACAACGGCTGCCTGTGCCTCCGACCGGTTCGGAGCCGGCCGCGCTCCTACCGGAAGGCGGCGATGCCGGTAATTTTCTCGCCGATGATCAACTGATGCATGTCGTGGGTCCCTTCGTAGGTGTAGACCGCCTCCAGGTTGTTGGCATGCCGCATGATCGGGTATTCGTTCATGATCCCGTTGGCACCGAGGATCGTCCTGGCGGTACGGGCCGTTTCTATGGCGATGTTGACGTTGTTCATCTTGGCCATGGATACCTGGGCCGGGCTGTACGTCCCCTGGTCCTTGAGGCGGCCGAGTTGCATGACAAGGAGTTGTCCCTTGGTGATCTCGGTGACCATCTCGGCAAGTTTTCGCTGTTGCAGTTGGTAGGCGGCAATCGGCTTGTCGAACTGGATCCGGCTCAATGAATACTCCAAAGCCGCCTGGTAGCAGGCGTCGGCAGCGCCAAGCGCCCCCCATGCTATGCCGTACCGGGCCTGGGTCAGGCACCCCAAGGGGCCTTTGAGCCCCTTGACGTTCGGGAGGAGGCTCTTTTCTTCATCGACGATGACATCCTCGAAGACCAGTTCGGATGTTACCGAGGCGCGCAGGCTCCACTTGCCGTGCATCTGCGGTGCGGAGAAACCGGGGGTGCCCTTCTCCACGAGGAAACCGCGGACCCCCTCGTCGGTCTTGGCCCAGACCACGGCGACATCGGCAACGCTGCCGTTGGTGATCCACATCTTGGAGCCGTTGAGCCGCCATTTTCCATCCGCCTCGCGCACGGCGCTCGTCCGCATGCCGGCGGGATTGGAACCGAAGTCCGGCTCGGTCAGGCCGAAACATCCTATCTTCTCGCCGGTGGCCAGCTTCGGGAGCCAGTAGTCCTTCTGGGCTTCGCTGCCATAGGCATAGATCGGATACATGACCAGTGAACCCTGCACCGACGCGAAGCTGCGCAGACCGGAATCACCGCGCTCCAGTTCGTACATCAACAGGCCGTAGGCAATGTTGGACAGTCCGGCGCAGCCGTACTTTTCCGGCAGGTTCGGACCGTAGAAACCGAGTTCCCCCATCTTGAGGATCAGATGGGCCGGGAAGGTCTCGTTCATGGCATGTTCCTCGATGATCGGCAGCACCTCATCGTTCACGAATTTGCGCGCGGTCTCCCGCACCAGTTTCTCTTCGTCGGTCAGAAGCCCCTGAAACCCCATGTAGTCCGTCACTTCCGTTGTGTAGCTCATGATTAACTCCTTTGTCTGATGTATTCCGAAACCTTAACATGTCCGATTGCATGCATCTCATTGTCAGCTTCCTGAGCTAAATGATGCCGTTATCCCTGAGCAGATCGATCGTGCCTTTTTCGATTCCAAGCAGGTCTCCCAGTACCTGTGTCGTGTGCTCCCCCAGCAACGGCGGCGGATATGCGGCGCCTGCCGGAGTTTCGGAGAACTTCATCGGTGTGCCGACCAGCGGTATCCGTCCCGCGGCGGAGTGTTCGACAGTTGTGCACATCGAACGTGCCTGTACCTGGGGGTCGGAGAAGACCTCTTCCAGCGAGTTGATCGGACCGCATGGAACACCCGCTTTTTCCAGTTCGTGTATCCACCAGGATTTGGTCCGGGTCCTGAAGATCGCGTTCAATGCCGTGATGAGGCTGTCACGGTTTCTCACCCGGTCGGCATTGGTCGCGTACCGTTCATCCGCTGCCAGGAAAGGGGCACCGGCGACGGTACAGAACCTGCGAAACTGGTCGTCGTTCCCCACCGCCAGGATGATGTGGCTGTCGCTGGTGGCAAATGCCTGGTAGGGGACGATATTCGGATGTGCATTGCCGAGGCGCGTCGGAGAACGACCGGAAACCAGGTAGTTGGTCGCCTGGTTGGCAAGGGTCGCGATCTGGACATCGAGCAGAGCCAGGTCGACATGCTGTCCGACCCCGGTCCGCTGGCGGTTGGCCAGGGCTGCCAGGACCGCGGTCGCAGCGTACATGCCGGTAAATATATCGACGATCGCCACCCCGACCTTCATCGGCCCGCCGCCGGTCGCACCGTCCGGCTCCCCGGTGACGCTCATCAACCCCCCCATCCCCTGGATCAGGAAGTCGTAGCCGGCCCGCTGCCGATAGGGACCGGTCTGGCCAAAGCCGGTGATCGAGCAGTAGATGATCCCGGGGTTGACCGCCTTCAGGGAGTCGTAATCAAGCCCGTACCGGGCCAGTCCACCGACCTTGAAATTCTCCAGCACGATATCGCACTTCGCAGCCAGTCGCGTGACCAGATGCTGCCCTTCCGTACGGGTGATATCGATGGTGACCGATTTCTTGCCGCGGTTGGCGGAAAGGAAATAGGCGGCATCGCTGGTCGGATTTCCCTCGCTGTCGGCGAGAAATGGCGGTCCCCAGGTGCGGGTATCATCACCGGTCCCGGGACGTTCGACCTTTATGACTTCTGCGCCGAGATCGGCCAGGGTCTGGCCTGCCCACGGCCCTGCCAGCACCCGGCTCAAGTCCAGCACCCGTATATGCTCGAGAGGACCTTTCAATTCCACATTCTCCTGGCATTCAAAAAACCGGTTACATCAGGGATCATTCGCCTTCCAGCTCCGGCACACGTTCAATGGCTTGTTCAATTTTTGCAGAGTCATCAGTAGAACTGATACACCTGAAAGCGAGGCCGCTTAACACTATGATGACTACTGATAGTAACGGAAACCAGCCGGCAATTTTGTCCAGTGGGCGTGGCCACGCCAGATCAATTATGGAAAGAACGCCATAGCAGAGAGCAATAGATGCGCTCACGTTACCCCACTTACCGAGAGTAAAGCCGCCGACCGGTTTCCACCCCTTGAGTTTTGCATAGAGGTAGGCAAGAACCACCATTTGGAAAGACAGATATATGCCTAGCGTCGAGTACGACATAAGAAGGGCGTTTGCGTTTACCTCGCCAATATTGATCTGGGTCAGAACGACGGTCACTATGCCGACGATACCGGTAAGAATCAACGCCGGAATGGGGGCCTTATGCTTATCGGAAACACGGCTGAGCAGATGTGAAAAAGGGATCATTCCATCGCGCGCATAGGCAAAAACGAGTCGGGCGGATACGGCCTGGATGGCCGTCGAGCAAGAGAAGAAAGCAAAACTTACTAACGCCATGAAGATCAACATCATTGTCCTGCCAATGCGGGCTTCAAAAATAATGGCTATGGTCTTTGCAGGATCTTTCATTGCTGCAGACATGGACGGAGCGGATAGAATCAGCGCCAGGTAAATGAGGGCGGTGACAAAAACTGCGCCAACAAGCGAGTAAATGATCGCACGCGGGACTTTGTTCGTGGCGTCCACGACTTCCTCTGCGACACTGCCTGCGGATTCAAATCCGAACAAGACCCAAATGGGGGCCAGCATTGCGGCAAGAAAACATGGCAGATAGGGTCCATTGCCTTGCACTCCGGCCGTATCGAATAAAACGGATACCGGCTGCGTGGTCCCGTTGGCAAATAGAACCAGGGCCAGCACTAACGTCGCCGCGACTTCAACATAGACGCCAAGGTCGGTGATTTTCGCGGCGACCCTCACGCCAAAGACGTTAAATGCCGTGTGAGCGATCAGCATCATGAACGTAATCAGATAAATGCTGTTTGGTTTCGGATCAATCCCCAATGTCTGAGCAACATAAGGAGCACCAGCATAGTCAATGGCAGCTATTGACGTCAGGAGTGCACAACCATAAATCCAGCCGGCAAGCCAGCCATAACGTGGTCCCCGCAGCATTTTCGCCCAATGGTAGAGTGATCCCGACAAGGGGTAGGAGGATGCAACTTCAGCAAAAATCAGCGCGACCAGTATTTGGCCGAGTGCCACTATTGGCAGGGTCCAAAAGAATGATGGCCCCCCCGTTGAGAGTCCGTACCCGAAGAGCGAGTAGACACCGACAACCGGGGACATATAGCAGAAGGCTATGCCGAAATTGTCGAGAAACTTGAGGCTTCTTTCCAGGGTCGGTTTATACCCGAGTTGCCTCAGGCGATTATCACTGCTATCCGAATTGTTTTCATTCCTGTCTGTTCGACTCATGATGTTACTCCTGTTGCATCGGGAGGTTCTTTCATCATTTCGGATAACGACTAAACCGTCATGAGCATGGTCGATCCCAAAGCGGCAATGACCCCGACCAGATGCGTCCTCGTAAGCTTTTCATGCAGCACAAGCCAGGACAGGAACACCGTCATGCCGGGATAGAGCGAACTCAGCACGGCAGCCACATCCATGCGGCCGGCCTGCCCGGCAAGAATATAGAAGGCAGTGCCGCTGACATCGAGCACAACGACCAGTGTGACCAGCAACCAGGGGAAAGCGGCCCGCGAGAGCGAAAAGCGTTTACGTATCCAAAAGGGAGACAGTATGGCCGCGCCGCCCAGACGTATCGCAACCATGGGCCAGAAAACCGCCTGCGGGGCTCCCTTGTGCGTCATGATCAGAAACAGTCCGATCAGAAAACCTGCCACCAGCGGCAGACGCACCTCCGCGAAGCACACCCTGTCACCGTCTTTGGTGCCGTCACCCCGGGAAAGAAACCAGACCGCTGGCAGTGCCAGGACAAGGCCCAAGAGAATCGTGGGCTTGGGCAGCCCTTCGGTCAGCATGCCGACGGCCACCGGAACGGCGGCAGCGGTGAGCGCCGTGATGGGTGCGGCCAGCAGACAACCGTCGGCCAGGGCGGCATAGAGGATCACCAGTGCTACTGCGTCGGCTGCGCCCCCCGCCATGCACCAGAACCATGCGGACGGCGCCATGCACGGCTCCCTGAAACAGAGTGCGATCGGGATCAGGCAGAGCGCCCCGCTGGCATTGGACAAAAGGGTTACCAGAAGGGCTGCGCTGCGGCGAGCGGCGAGCCCTCCGATGAAGTCGCTGGCGCCCCAGCCGAGCGCCGAAGCCAGTCCGTAGATCACACAATACATAGGCTCGAAGGCATCCTTTTGCCGATTGTTCACCAGGTTAAGGTCGCAGAGGCACACGGGTGAGCTTGCTGTGTCAACCAAAATGGCTTACGCCTTACAGCGTAAGCCATTTTGGTGCTTACAGCCTTGGCATGCAATGGCAACTAATCCGACTTGACCCTGGTCCAGGCTTCGTCCAATATCCGGCTGGCCTTGCCAAGGTCCTTGGTGGAGTGCAGCCGTTTCATGCTGTCAGGAGTCGGATAAATCCCGTCGTTTTTCAGGTCCTTGGGAATAATGTAGGGAAGTGACGCATGATTGGGGGTGGCGTAACGGTTGTAATTGGAGAGCATGGCGCCCCGCTTCGGGTCCAGGATGAAGTTGATCCATTTGTGGGCGGCATCAGGATGAGGAGCCTTGGCCGGAATCGCCATCAGGTCGACGAACAGGGTGCTCCCCTCCCTGGGGATGATAAAGCCGAGATTCTTGGGGTCCGTATTGATGTCCCTCATCGCATCGCCGTTATAGACCACCGCCAGGGCAGCCCGGCCCGCCGTCACGTCGTTCTTCCCCCCCACGCCGGTTTTGAACCCCTGGCAGTATCTGGTCTTCTTGGTAGCGGCAAGCAGTTCCGCAGCCTTCTTGAGTTCCTGAGGATTGGCAGAGTTGGCGTCGTAACCGAGATAGAGCAGCGCGATGCTCATGGTGTCACGGACCGAGTCCATGAACCAGAAAGAGCCGCTCTGTTTTTTCGGGTCGAACAGCACCGACCAGGATTTTACCGCTTCCGGAGAAACCTTGTCCTTGCGGTAGAACAGCCCCACCGAGCCCCACTGCCACGGGACGGCATACTTGTTCCCCGGGTCGTAGGGGATGTGCTGGAATTTTTCCTCGACGTTTTTGAGATTCGGGATTTTCGAATGATCCAGCGGCTGGATCAGTTTTTGCGAGATGAGCGCCGGGAGGACATAATCGGAGGGAACGATGATGTCGTACTGGTTGATCCCGCCGGCCTGAAGCTTGGCGATCATCTCCTCGTTGTTCTCGTAAATGTCGATTTTGACCTTGATGCCGGTGGCAGCCTTGAAATCGGCGGAGAACTTCTTCTCATCCATGTATTCGGACCAGATAAAGATCTTGAGTTCCTTATCCTCTGCAAATCCGGTGCGAATAAAAACAGTCAGCAAAAGCATGACAACCAAAAGTGCGTTTCTCATTGTTTCCTCCTTCGTGGTCCGTAGTTGAACTGTTCTTGTCCTTTCCCCACCATTCGAGGGGAGCGTCAGCTTCTAACAGGCTTCTTTCTTTCTGCTCATGCGCTCTGCTCCGACCACGAGAACGACTGTAATCAGCACGACCAGCGTGGACAGGGCGTGGATCTCGGGCGTCACCCCCTTGCGCACCGCCGCGTAGATATAGAGAGGCAATGTCTGGGAGTCCGGGCCGGCGGTGAAGAAGCTGAGCACGAAGTCATCCAGAGAGAGCGTGAAAGCCAGCATGGCGCCGGCAACCACGCCGGGGAGCATGAGCGGGATCATGACCCTGCGCAGGACGTACCAGTTGGTCGCAAAGAGGTCGCGGGCTGCCTCCTCGACGTCATGCCCGATGGACATCAGGCGGCTGCGCACCACCAGTGCGACGAAGGCGATCTGGAAGGTAATGTGTGCAATGATCATGTCGAACATGCCGGGCTCGAAGACGTTCGACAACACCCGCAGCAGGCCGAAGGCGACCACGAGTGCTCCCGCCATGATAATGTCGGGTGTGACCACCGGGATGTGCAGCATGATATCGAGCATGGAGTTGGCCTTCTTGCTCCAGGGAAACCGGTTGATGCCGATGGCCACAAGGGTTCCCAGCACGGTCGCGATGAGCGTCGACACTACTGCAAGGGCCAGGGTGTTCAGAGCGGTGCTCAGGATCCACTCGTTGCTGAAAAGCTGCAGGTACCAGTCCAGGGTGAACCCCTTCCACAACAGGCCCTTTTCCGCCTTGTTCACCGAGTATACTGCCACGCCGAACAGGGGAAGGTAGAGAAACCCCATGGTACCGAGAGCGAGCGACTTGATTACGGGATGGGCAGCTTTCATAAGAGTTCGATCTCCTCTCCCCTGCGACGGTACAACTGCAGGCTGATCATCGTGAGGATCATGAGCGCCATGCTCACCGCAGCACCGAACGGCCAGTCGCGACTGGCTCCGAACTGCTGCTGGATCAGGTTGCCGACCAGCATGTACTTGGCGCCACCCAACAGGTCAGGCACAATGAATGTGCCCATTGCAGGCACGAAGGTTAAGACAACCCCTACCGAGAGTCCCGGCAGGGTCTGGGGCAGGATAGCTTTGAAGAAGACCCTGGTGCGGGAAGAGTAAAGGTCCTGAGCCGCTTCAACGAGTGACCAGTCGAGACGTTCAACGCTGGAATAGAGCGGCAGGGTAACAAAGGGGAGGAACATCGAAACCATCCCCAGGTATACGGCGATCGGGCTCGGGTAGAGCGCAGAGCCGCTGGGCACCAGCCCAAGGAAGGCGGCAACCTTGGCAAAGGGGAGCTCGGGGGCAAGGATCAGAAACCAGGCATAGGCCCTGATCACCATGTTGGTCCAGAAGGGAACGATGACCAGGGTGAGCCAGAGGTATCTGCTGCGCGGCGGCCTGGACGCGATGAAGAAGCTCAGCGGATAGGAGAGGAGTACCGATATCAGCGTGGTGAGACCCGCGACCACTACCGAGCGCCAGAGGATATAGAGGTAGTCCGGGGTCCAGCCGAAGACGCTGTACCCCATCAGCCTCTGGTAGTTCTCCACGGTGAACTTCCAGATGATCTCGCCGTACTCTCCGCGATCGGCGAAACTGAGCGCCATGAACACAAGGGTCGGCACGATCAGGAACAGCGCCAGCCAGAGCATCCCGCTGGAAAGGAATGAGAGTCCTCGCTTGGTAAGAGACCCGCGGGTGGTGAGTTCGCCACGCCAGATAAAGAGTCGATTGGGCATGTTAATTCTCCAATGCAACCAGGTCGCCGGCAGATAGCTCCAGCCACACCTGGTCACCTGCTTTGAAATGCTTGTACGAGTTTGTCCTCACCCGCAGCCCACCGGGAGAGAGCATCAGATCGAAGTGGTTGCCGCGATAGACAATATCCTCGACGGTAGCGAGCACGCCGTTTTGTTCCGGCCGGCTGTCACGGATCTTGACCCATTCAGGACGGATGGCCACCAAACCTTCCGTCCAGTCGGGGGGCTTGTTCATGTGCAGCGTGCCCAGTTCTGTTGACACGCCGCCGTTATATGCCTTGGCCTTCATAAGGTTGGCCGCTCCCAGGAACTCCGCCACGAAGCGGTTGCGGGGGTAGTCGTAGACCTCCTCCGGCGTGCCGCACTGGATGATGCTCCCGTCGCTCATAACCGCAATCCGGTCGCTGCAGACCAAAGCCTCATCCTGATCGTGGGTGACCATGATGAAGGTCGTTCCCAGCTTGCGCTGCAGCCGGCGCAGTTCCTCCTGGACCTGGGCTCGCAGTTTGGCATCGAGGGCGGACATCGGCTCGTCGAGAAGCAGTATGTCCGGCTCGTTGACCAGTGCCCGGGCGAGAGCGACCCGCTGCCGTTGCCCGCCGGAGAGCTGATGGGGAAGTCGGTCTTTCATCGCCCCGAGCCTGAGCATCTCGAGCCCATCTTCCACACGGCGCGTTATCTCGGCGGGATCGATCTTGCGGGAGCGCAGGCCGAACGCAACGTTTTCATAGATGGTCAGGTGCGGAAACAGCGCGTAACTCTGGAACACCATGTTGACGTGCCGCTTCGCAGCGGGGAGAGGGGTGATGTCCTCGTCTCCGAGCACCACCTTGCCGGTAGTCGGGGTCTCCAGCCCGGCGATGATCCGCAGGAGGGTCGTTTTGCCGCACCCCGAGGGGCCGAGCAGGGTAAAAAATTCCCCTGCCCGCACCTCCTGATTCACCTCTTTCAGCACATTCACGCTGCCAAACGTCTTGACCACGTTGTGTACGGAAAGGTTTTTGTCCTTATTTCTTTTCATCATATCTAGCTCCGTCTGGCTGTTTTGCACCAGCCGCACGCCTCAGGTAGAGTAAGCGGGTACAAATCCCGACCATGATTTTTCCAGGGTTTCCCCGGGTAATTCAACCGCATCTGTCAGAACGCAAAGGTGGCCTTGATCCCGTAAGCA
>DATJLB010000292.1:0-7461 GCA_035490915.1 Geobacteraceae bacterium | reverse complement strand
GAACGTCATGCAGGGGTACTACCGGAACGCCGCGGCCACCGCCGAGGTGCTGGCGGACGGCTGGTATCGCACCGGCGACCTGGGTCGGGTCGATGCCGACGGCTTTCTCGCCATCTGCGGCAGGGCCAAAAACCTCATCGTCACCCCCAACGGCAAGAATGTCTACCCGGAAGAGGTGGAAAATGAGCTGCTCAAGAGCCCGTACATAGCGGAGGTCATGGTGTACGGGCACAAGGTGGCCCCCTCGACGGAGGAGATCCGGGCGATCATATACCCCGACCCGGACGCGCTGGAAGACTACCGCAGGATGCAGGGGAAAAGCTCCCTGGGGACCGATGGCGTGGAATCATTGCTTCGGGCGGAGGTGAGCGCCGCCTGTGAACGGTTGGCGGTCTACAAGCGGGTCAGAAAGTTTACCATCCGCGAGGACGAATTTCCCAAGACAACGACGCGCAAGATCAAACGCTTTATCGTGGAAGCGAGCGTAGCCGCGGTAGAACAGGATGAGTCTGCACAGGAGAGGGGAATCATATGAGATGCCCGAAATGTAAGGCAAGAGTCGGCATGGTCCGGCACAAGGTTGCTTCGGACTCCGGGTTGTCTGCCGGCACGATCTGTTATATCTGCGGATTCTGGATTCAGGAATATCCCGACCAGGGATGAGTGGGTCTGACATGCTAACCGAGAACAAGAAAGGAATATCCACCGCGAGTCGTGATGCCGTCATCGAAGAGCTTGTTGCCGAACTGCGGTATCTCCGGGCAGCAGTGCGCGAAATGGGGGCACGTTATGTCCTCCGCGCCGAAGGGGAGATAGAATACGTCATCGGCAATCTTGACTGCGTTCCCACCTCGCTCCTGAAGGAACGGTCGCCCGGCTGGCTTCGTGAAATCCGGGGGTTGAAGCTCAAGCCCGCCAAGGGGCGCCTGAAGGACCTGAAAGGGATCGACAGACTGACTGACCTGTTGCTGGATGAGGTCATCGTCGCCCAGGATGGTAAGAAAACCCTCTGAGGGAGCAGGCGCAACTTCTATCCCATGTTACCCGGGAGTCGTTTCCGGTTGCCCCGGTCGCCGCCCGCGTCGGAGAGAAGTTAGTCAGAAATGGCACCGGTCGCGGCGCTACATGATCTGGAAGATGTAGATGACGATCTCGATGAAGATGAGGATAATGATGATCCACTCGAGCCGGGATGCCCGCCGGGCGTGACTCAGGTTCGAGAAGACGCCGGTGATGTCCATCAGGGTTTCGGACTTGTGCTTGATCTCCTGGTAGCGCTGGGTCAGCTCGAACAGGTTGGCCATGGTCAGGTAGAGACGGTCCGCTTCCTGGTCCTCCCAGGTGATCTCCGGCTTGTCGAGCACCATGACATAGGCGATGGAGCGGTATTTGAAGTTGAGGATTTCCGATGCGAACTGGGCGAGCCGCTTGTCCGGCAGGCTCAGTTTCCCCTGGCCGAGCAGCGCAATGAGTCCCTCCATCTCGTCGAACACCTTGACCACCTGCTCTTCGATCCGTTCCAGCGCCACCGATTTGGCGATGACAAAGGCGATGATGTCGATGAAGGCGCGGTTGTAATGGGGCATGACGGCGTAATCGTTGGTGATGGCGAGCCCTGCCCCATCTTCGATCCGCAACGAATACTGTTCCTGAAATTTGATATTCGGGAAATCCTTGAAGTCATCGACTATTTTCGCCATCTCCCGGGAAAACTGGCGGATGGTGCCGTCCGGGCAGTTGAGAAAGACCACTCCCCCGAAATGGTAGAGATAGACCCGCTGTTCGTCCGGGAGGTCATCCGCCGGTGGCTGCAGGGTCGAGGGGGAGAGCAGCATCGGTTCTTCCCACCGGTATCTGCGCACGATGCCGATAGAGGCGGCCAGCCTGTTCAGTTCGAGCTCTCCGGGCAGCGTGAATGCCGTGAATTGTCGAGCGGTCATTGCCATGCACTCCTTAGAAGAAGCTTACCCAATGTCGGGCCCTTAGGCAAACCGGCATGAGACATTTTCACGCCGCACCGACAGGGCGCACCCCCGGAGGGGCTGAATATGTAACACTACTTTTAACGAAGCGTGACACGTTTGCCATCCTCTTCGGGTACTATTATCCTGGCCCGGCAGAGTGTGCCGGGGAGAGCAACCGATTTTGTTTAGCTGCAAAGGAGCACAACATGGATATCATGCCCCAGGGTGATTACTACGTCTGGTACTGCGAATGGTGCGATTCACGCAACATGACCCTCTGGACGAGGTTCGAAGAAGGACGGGTCCTCTGCGGGGCCTGTCACAACAGGTTTCCGATCCCTCCGCGCACCGCCGCGCGGCACGCATCCGCCATCCTGTGAGGCGGGTCGCCACGCGGGCACAGCCGGGGACGCACGCGGGAAGGAAAAGACGGACGCTGGACGATGCTTAGGAGAGTGGGGGGATGATCCCGATCCGCTCCATTCTCCTGCTTTCCCTGGTCTCACTGCTTTTCCTGTGCGGGTTTCCCCGCGGTGCGCACGCGGAGTCGCTCAGCATCATCGCCCCGCGCGAGCTGCTCGCCGCCCCCGTCACGAAGACCGCCATCGACGACGTCGTCGCCCTTCTCCGGCGAGGATTCCCCGCCTCCCGTGTCTCCCTGAACGACCGCTCCGCCCGGGTTCAGCTCGTCCTCCCCCGCATCGCCCCCCCAGAGGTCATTGCCCCGGCTGCCAGGGCGCGGCGTTTTGCCTCTCTTTCCTATCCCGATCAGGCTTACACATGGCGCTCGATGTCCCGGAACGGCAGGGTCATTCTGACCCTCGACGCCCGTTCCTGCCAGGGGGTGGCCTTTGCCCTCTACGGCCTTCTCCAGGAGCGGCTCGGCTACCGATTCTACCACCCGCGTCGGACCCTCATCCCGACCCGCACCCGCTGGCCCATGCCGGACCGGTTTTCCTGGCAGGCCATGCCGCGCTTTGCCAAGAGGGGGTTCCACCTCCACACGCTCCACCCCGTCGAGCTCACCGAACAGCTCCACGACCCCGCCTTCCCGAATGCCCTGGCTGATGCAAAGGAGTATATCGACTGGCTGGTCCGGAACCAGCAGAACCTCCTGCAGTTCTTTCTCCTCCGAGGGATCGACCGGGAGCGATGGATCGGCCACGCCCGGGAGATCGTCGCCTACGCCCATCGTCGCGGGGTCCTGGTCGGGGTTGAGGTTTCGCTCTCCATGCTCCAGCAGCGGGCGTTTCAGGCCGTCCGCCTGTTGTGGCCTTTCCCGTCGTACTCCAGCCAGGTGGACACTGCGCTGGCCTGGCTGTTCAGGGCGGACTGGGATTTCGTCACGCTGGAAAGCACCATGGGTGAGTACCTCCCCGACCTCGCGCGGCTCATGCCGGGGGTGACGGCGTACTTCGTGGACACGGTGGAGGAAAAGTACCGCACAAAATGCTTCCGGGCGACCCACGTCATCCGCGCCGCCGACAGCCGGGAGAGAGAGACCCCTGACGGGCCGGCGGACGGTTCCGCTCCGGCCGGGATCCTCATCCACACTGTGATGTGCTACTCGGCGACCGAGCCGCAGGCGCCGGTCTACGGGAACCGGAACCAGCGCTTCATGCTGGAGCGGGCGCGGCGGGAAGCCGGCCGCCGGGAAACCTGGTACTGGCCCGAATCGGCCTACTGGGTCTGCTTCGACAATTCGGTGCCGCTCCTCCTCCTCCCCTACCTGGATGCCCGGTGGCACGACATGGACTCGATGGAGCGGCTCGGCGTTGCCGGCCACCTCACCTTCACCTCCGGCTGGGAATGGGGGTACTGGCTCACCGACTGGAGCGTCGCCCGCTGGTCGTGGCGCTACCGTTTGAACGGCAGGGTGGAGTGCCCCGACCAGTTCAGTACCCTGGGCGACCTCTTTCCCGGCTCCATCGGCGCACTCTGGCGGGAGGCGCTCCGGCTGCAGAATGATTTTCTCAAGGAGCGGGGGCTCATCCGCTACCTGGCCGCCATGACCCCGTTCTCCGAGATGCCGCGGACCGTGCGCCGGCCGTTCCAGCCCGAGCCGGAGTTCTCTTATCGGTGGCTCGCGCATGAGGCGTCCGCGGCCGAGGTGGAGCAGGTGCTTCAGGGCCCGGTCCGGGAGATGGAGGAGTACGCGGCCAAGATGGAGGCGTTGACCGGCCGGCTCGATGCGGAGCTCGCCCGGCTCTTCCCGGACGCGCGCGGCACCCACGCCGAGCTGAAGGGGCTCGGGGAGGAGCTCGACCGGGGGCTCCGGGTGACCGCCCTGCGCGCCCGGCACCGGGCGCTGACTATCAGGGCGATCGTAGCCGGGCGGGACGATCACGGAGCGGCCGGAACTCCCGAGTGGTTCCTTACGGAAGCTGCGCGGGTGCGCGGCCAGGCCCGGTACCTGGTGCAGCTCCAGGAGGCGCAGTACCGCTACTCCCCGGCACTGCTCGCCCGTAAGCGGGAAAGCCTCACCGCGTACCGGTTCGGCTATCTCTATTCCGTCAGCGACCTCTTTTTCTGGCGGCGCGAGGAGGAACAGGCGCGGCGGGACCGCTTCGACCCGTTCTTCATGAACCTGTGGGATTTCTGGAGGACGGTGGGGCTCGGGAGCCTGCTGTGACCTATGGTTACAGCCGCCGACTGTTGTAGTTTTAAATAAGGGGATTGGCTGGTAATATCCTGGCTGGGCTTCGTCCTCTTGAATTCCCCCAAAATAGCTTTACACTTGCATTATGCGCACTCTTTCTTGCCTGCTTGCCGGCCTCCTCGCCCTGTCATGGCTCACGCCCTCGTTCGCGGCAACCACCTGCCCGCCGACCGAGCCGGACGAGGTGGGTCCCTTTTACAAGCCGAACGCACCCGTCCGCTCCCAGATCGGCACCGGCTACGTCCTGAGCGGCACGGTCCGCTCCTCGACCGACTGCCGCCCGGTTTCCCATGCCCGGATCGAGTTCTGGCAGGCGGGACCGGAAGGGAAGTACGACGATGCCCACCGCGCCACGATATTCCCCGACGCGGCCGGTACATACCGGCTGCAGACATCCCGTCCGGTCCCTTACCTGACGAGGCCCCCGCACATCCACATTCTGGTCGAGGCCCCCGGTTTCCAGCGCCTCATCACGCAGCACTATCCGGCGAAGAAGTCCACGGAGGCCGTCTTCGATCTGGTCCTCGTCCCGGCAAAATAATCAGGCGCACGAAGATTCTGCTTCACATGTCCGTTGCAGAGGATGACCGATGGCACGCACGGAAGACGTTACCATCCTCATAACCGGCGCCACGGATGGTTTGGGGGAAAGGGTGGCGACGAAAAGGCCCGCGGCGCCTGCGGGAACCGGGCCTTGCGTGGACCGGATCGGATCGGGAGTGAAGAGCCGTGAGGTGAGCAGCTTTTTCACAAAAAAATAACCTCCCGATAACTTTCCTGTAATGTTCCCCTGGTATAAAGGGGAGCATGAAAAAAATATTCAAAGCAGACCTGCACGTCCACTCCTGCCACTCGAACAAGCCGACCTACTGGGCGCTCCGGAAGTTCAACTGCCCGGAGAGCTACACGACCCCCCGCTACATCTACGACACGGCCCGCAAGCTGGGAATGGACTATGTGACCATCACGGACCACAATTCCATCTCCGGCGCTCTGGAGATCGTCCACCTGCCGGGGGCCTTCATCAGCGTCGAGGTGACGAGCTACTTCCCCGAGGACGGCTGCAAGATCCACGTGGTGGTCCTGAACATCACCGAGAGCAGTTTCCGCGACATCATGGCGCTCCGCAAGGACGTCCGCGAGCTGACGGCGTACCTGCGGGCAAACGGCATCGTCCACTTCCTCGCCCATCCGCTCTATGCCCAGAACGACCGGATGACCGCCGATCACATCGAGAAGATGCTGCTGCTTTTCGATACGTTCGAGGTCAAAAACGGCAGCCGGGCGCGCCGCTATAACAGCTGCATCGAGTCGATCCTCGCCGGGCTCACCCTGGACCGGATGGAGTTCCTCTCCCACAAGCACGACATCCCGCTGTACGGTCCCACCCCCTGGCAGAAGGGGATGGTGGGGGGCTCCGACGACCACAGCGGCCTCTTCGTCGGCAGGGCACATACGGTAGTGCCGAAGGGGGAGACCCTGGCGGAGTTCCTCGGCGGCATCGTCAATCGCAGCTCCCGGGCGGAAGGGGAGGACGGCGACCCGCTCACCCTTGCCCACAGCATCTACGGGATCGGCCACAGCTTCTACCGGGAGCGCTTCAGGAAGAAGATGAACAGCTCGACCCCCTTCATCAAGGCGCTGCTGGACCGGTTCTTTGACACGGGGCGGGAACGGGCGTCGTTTCTCGACAAGGTCAAGCTGTTCGTAAGGAAGAACCTCCCCGAGATGTACGCGACCTACGAGGGGCGAAGCTTCGAGGAGATTCTCGACCGCGAGGCGCGGCGGCTTTTGAACGACGCAGGTTTTCTCGCGAGCATCGACGCGGAGAGCCGGAACCGGAAGATCTTCGCGGTTACGAGCTACCTGGCGAACCGGATGATCTACATCTACACCGAGCGCCTCACTAGGATCTCCTACAGCCAAGGGTTCTTCGGTGTGGTCAACGCGGTGAGCACCATCGGGCTCGTCCACCTCTTCGTCTCCCCCTACTACCTGGCGTTCCACCACCAGCACCGGAGCAAGGAGCTGATGGCGGAGCTGGAGGGGCGCTTTGCGTTTGCGGCGGGGGGGGCGGAAAAGATCGCCCTTTTCACCGACACCCTTGACGAGATCAACGGGGTAGCCATCACCATCAGGCGGCTGATCGAAACGGCGCGGACCAAGGGGGTGCAGCTGACCGTGATCACGTCAACGCCGGCGGAGACACGCTTTGCCGACGGGGTGATGAACTTCCAGTCGATCGGCGACTTCACGCTCCCCGAATACCCGGAACTGAAGCTTCACTTCCCTCCCATCCTGGAGGTGATCGACTACGTCGAGCGGGAGGGGTTCACCCGGATCCACGTGAGCACGCCGGGTACGGTGGGGCTCCTCGGCCTGGCCATCTCCAGGCTGATGGACCTGCCGGCCGCAGGGACCTACCACACCGACATTCCGCAGTACGTGCGGGACCTGACCAACGACGAGTTCCTGGAGAAGGCGGCGTGGAACTACATGATCTGGTTCTACAGCCAGATGGGAGAGGTCATGGTCCCCTCGGTGAGCACCCGGACCCAGCTGATCGACCGGGGTCTTTCCGCCGCGAAGACCAAGCCGCTGCCGCGCTGGGTCGACACCTCGGTCTTCTCTCCGGCCAGGCGAGATCCGGGGTTCTGGGGGCGCTACGGCCTGACCGGGGGCGGGATCAAGCTGATTTATGTCGGGCGGGTGTCGAAGGAGAAGAACCTGGCGCTCCTCGCCGACGCCTTTGCCGAGGTGATCGACGCGGGAGCGGACTGCAGCCTGGTGGTGATCGGCGACGGTCCCTACCGGCAGGAGATGAAGGAGCGGCTCGCC
>DATJLB010000291.1:0-4996 GCA_035490915.1 Geobacteraceae bacterium | reverse complement strand
CTGTCCGCGGCATCCTGCCGCCATCTTCACCCCCTCCTACCCGAACCACCAGGCTTTTACGGAGATGCCTCTCGTCATGTTCGGCCTTAGGCCAGTTTCTGACCGCCGGAGGCAACGGACGGAAGCGGGTTCCTCTTCGGCGGTGACCGAAAAGAACGAAAGGGCATCCTGCCGCATGTGACGCGGCTGGATAGGTCATTGATTCATCGGAAAAGTTTCGAGGGGTCGAGTGAAGAGTCGAGTCGGAGGAAACTTTTAATTAGGAAGGTGGCGCGGAAGGCTGATCCTGGCCAGACGAGCGGGTACGCCGCGCCCGCACCAGGTGCAGCTCGGCGAGCAGGGTTTGGAGGTACGCTTCAAGCAGGGTGCTGACGAGGGTTCCAAAAAGTGCCGTCACCACGAAGACCACCACACCGATGAGGGAATGCGAGCTCCCCGAAAAGAGTGCTCCCAGATAGAAGGCGACAACATTAACCACGGTGGTAAGCATCGGCATACCCCATTCGTTCATCAAAAAGGATCGAACCTGTATGTATATGGTAAACGATCACGATGATCTGTCAAGTCGCAAAACAAAGGAAACCAGGGACATCGCGCCTGGACATGCTCGGCGCACGAAGCGGCTCAGTGCCCGGGGATGTGGCGATGGCGGCTCAGCAACCTGAAGCTGATCGCTTCGACGAACACTCCGAGATAGGCACCGGCAAGAACATCACCGAGAAAATGATAGTTGGTAACGATCAAGGCACTCCCCAGTACCAGCAAAAAAAACGGGCAGAAAAAGCGGTAACGCGGAAAGAAACGCCACAGAGATGCCGTCAACGCAGTAAAGACCGCCATGTGGCCGGAAGGAAAGCCGTCGTAGACGCCGCCACCGTCAAACCAATGGAAACCGTACAATTGCGGATGGTTCAGCCACGCGCGGGTGTTGATACCGCCGAAGATCAGCTTCAGGACCGTCTTGGCGACGAAGGCAGCGGGAATGACGTAGGCGACCAGATGCAAAAAACTCCTCGCAGGGATGTCGATGCCCTTCCTGGAGAGGGCGAGGTAACCCACAACCGCCCCGCCGGTCATGATGCTCACGAGAAGAAGCAGATGACTCGGAATTGCCACGATATAACGGTCCCACGCGGGACTTCCGGCGAATTTTCTTTTGATCAGGAGCGCCAGGTCGACATCGACGTAGCAGTGACATACGAAGACCAGCAGCGCAGTCAGCACAAGGCCTATGAACAATCTGGGCATTTTGGCCTTTCCTGAATCACGGTCAATCTCTCCACCAACTCCTGCAGCCGCTCCTTCATGCCGGGATCCATGCCGATAAACTTCATCCCCACCATTGAAAAACCGCTGTGTGCGACCTCCACCTCAAACCGGAGGGGACCATTGTGACCGTCAACATGAAGATCAAGTACGCCGGTATTGCCTGGACGGGCCAGGATAGTTCCCTCGAAACTTGCCAGGGCCCCGCTGGGTGAAAGGTTCTCCAGACGCCCCTCATGACGGGCATCATTACAGAACAACACGCTCTTCGAAACGTACCTGACGCGCTGTAACCGCCTTTTCTCGACCATCTGTCTCCCTGCCAAAGAGAAGTCTTCCCCGTCTGAGGGGGCACGAAACGGAAGCCCGGCCCGTACTTCCTCCCCAGGCCGCGGCTTCCTGCGTTGTCACATGCACAACGTCAGATTAGAACAATCGTACAAGATTTCCCGATGACTGTATAGCGAGAAATCGCTGCGAGGTAGGCCCCTCGGAAGAGCCTCACCCGCGAGATGCCCAGAATGCTAGCCCTGTATCTCCGGAAGCAGCTCCTCCTTCTCCGGGAGCGGTACCACCATTCCCGAGGCGCCTTCCGCCCGGTACGCGAGGGCAAAGAGCCCCCCTTCCCCGCGGATTTCCGCCAGCACCTCGTCAACGGTCGTGCCGCACGCCTCGGCGTACTCCGCGGGGGAGACCATTACGTATCCCTCGCCCGCCAGCTCGTTCGCCACGGTCGCCCAGACCACGTATGACTCCGGTTCGAGGATGTTGTCCCGCGGCCCGGTGAGCTCGTAGTGGCCGAGCCCGAGCCGGATGATGATCAGCACGGCATCGTGACGCACCCGTTCCAGGGTGACCGCCGTCCGTTCCCTCCCTTTTTCTCCCATCCTTCGCCCCCCTTGCCCTGAAATGGGCGGCTTTTACCTTGAAAAACGATAGCCTCGCGATGAGTGATGTCAAGCGCTGCATGCTATTCTCGAATTCCATGTACCCATACTTAATTCACAAGGCGGCCGATTGGCCGCCTTTGCTGTTCAATGGCCAGCGAATCGATCTACATGAGGCAAACTTTCTTTCGTTACAGAGAACCCTTTACTAATAGCCTACAAGGCCTTAAAGTTTATTAGCTGATTGCGTCATGAAACTATGGGAGAAGAACTGCATGATGAGAGGAAGCACGCACGGAGAGCCTGTGCCGGGGAGATACCGGCACTACAAGGGTGGCGAATACCAGGTGATCGGAACGGCTCGTCACAGCGAAACCGACGAACTGCTGGTGGTCTATCGCTGCCTGTACGATAACGATTCGCTCTGGGTACGGCCGCTGGACATGTTCATGGAAACCGTGCTTGTGAATGGCCGCGAGGTGCCGCGCTTTGAGCGATGTGCGTGAGAAAGCCGGCCTGGTTGCCGGAATTTCCGCCTATCTTGTCTGGGGATTTTTCCCGATCTACTTCAAGGCGCTGGGAAGCGTTCCCCCCGTGCAGGTGGTCTGCCACCGGATCGTCTGGTCGGCGCTCTTCCTTGCCGCCCTGATAACGCTGCGCCGCGGCTGGGGCGAGGTTGCCGCTGCCGCGTCCGCCAAGGAAACGGTGCTGCTCCTGGTCGCCACGGCCCTGCTTATCGCCACCAACTGGCTCGTCTTCATCATCGCCGTCGGCCATGCCCAGGTGCTGCAGTCGAGCCTCGGCTACTTCATGACCCCGCTCGTGTCGGTACTGCTCGGCGTCGCCCTGCTGAAGGAGAGACTGCGTCGGCTGCAGGTAACCGCCCTCGTCCTCGCCCTGATCGGCGTGGCGATGATCACCGCCCAGCAGAGCGGGCTCCCCTGGGCGGCGCTCACCCTGGCGATCACCTTCGGCACCTACGGACTGCTGCGCAAGGTGGCCGGGGTGGAAGCCCTTGCCGGGCTGGCGATCGAGACCTTCATCCTGGCGCCGGCGGCCGCCGGCTATCTCGTGTATGTCGAGCTGCACGGGGCGGGGAGCTTCGGGCATGCGGGCGGGGGGATCGATGCGCTCCTCATCTTTTCCGGCGTGGTCACGTCGCTGCCGCTCCTGCTGTTCGCCGCCGCGGCGCGCCGGCTCAGGCTCGCCACGATCGGCTTCCTCCAGTACCTCACCCCGACGCTCCATTTCCTTATTGCCGTGGCGTTGTACCGCGAGCCGTTTACTGCGGCAAACCTGGCAAGTTTCGGCTTTATCTGGCTGGGGCTGGGGCTCTATTCCCTGAACGCCCTTAAGGCGGCCAGATCCAGCAAATTTCGTGGTCAGCGCACGTGACGTGGCGGCCAATCGGGCGCCTTCGCCTGTGGACGATGGCCATTTCCTTACCCTGTTTATTCCTGTTGACACCCCAATCCACAATCGGGGAACGCTGGCCGGCAAAAGCCAGAAAGCTGGGAAGAGAAACAGGATCCTGTAGACCCGCTGCCAGGAAAGAATAACTGCATGAGAAACCGCTAAAAATCGATTGACAACGAATAGCAGGAGAGGTAGAGTATCATGAGCCGTGGTATCTAAACCCGGACATATCAGATCAAGAGGAGAACGTAGTAATGGCAAACGGCACAGTGAAATGGTTCAATGACAGCAAGGGATTCGGGTTCATCCAACAGGAAAACGGCGAAGATGTCTTTGTCCACTTTTCCGCCATTCGGGAAGACGGCTTCAAGTCCCTGGCTGAAGGGCAAGCTGTGACGTTTGACATTGTCCAGGGCCCGAAAGGACTCCAGGCGGCTAACGTGAGCAAAGCCTAACGGCACCACGCTTGACGCAGCGAGAGGCCCCGGAGAAATCCGGGGCTTTTTTGTCACCGTTTAACGGTGATCGGCGAAAAAGGCTTCAATTTTCCGGTCGTACCAGGGAGGACACCATGACCGACTACATCCAGCCGGGATATGCACTTTTGCTGGTCCCGATCGCATTCGCGCTGACCGGTGCCACCCTCGCCCGCAACCGGGGGAGAAACATCGTCGGGTGGGCCGTCCTGTGCGCCATCTTCCCCATCTTCCTCCTGGTCGTCTACTTCGAGAGGCCCCTGCGGGAGGTACGGGGTGGGTTCCGCCGCTGCGCCTCCTGCGGCGAATTCATCATCTGGCAAGCCTCCGTCTGCAAATACTGTAACGCGGAGCAGCCCACTTCCGCACATGACACTGATCACTCATTGACAAAATAATCGGCATCCAGGACGGTGACCCCTGCCGTGAACATCCCCCGGATATCGGGGAGGATTACGTACGACGGATACGCGCCGTAGTTTTTCAATTGCCGGGGAATCCCGAATTTCGTGGCATGTCCGCCACCCGCAAGAACCACGACGGTCGTGTCGGGGTGCTGCTGCATGTAGTTCGCCAGGTTCAGCGCCATTCCTTTATTCCAGAGCGTCTGGGCCTCGCAGAAGTAGTCGAACGGTCCGCTGTCGGACCTGTGCCCGACGTAGGCCTTTTGAATGATCCCGGTATAGGGATCGCCAGAGTCGCACCTGACCTCGGAGGGGAGCCCCTTCCGCTCCCGGTCGCTCAGCGCAGCAAAACCCGCCGTGTAGACCTTGTGCATGATCTCCTTCGGGATGTTCAGACCAATCATGGGGATATGGTTGTCGCGCGCATAGTAGAATATGTTGCTGTAGAGCCACCACGTCTCTTTCCAGTTGTCCCGGAAGATCCACTTGAAACTCCCGGAGTCGAGCCGCCACGCCACCCACTGGTCGAGGTCTCGCTGGCTCGACG
>DATJLB010000290.1:0-2289 GCA_035490915.1 Geobacteraceae bacterium | reverse complement strand
CCTTCGAGTGAAGGCATGTTTATTCTCTCCTGTTGATTGTATGGTTTCTGTAAATGGGGTTACCAATACCGGCACGAAGCCGGTTACTCCCAATGAATGCAGTTAACCGGGCAATTGTCGATCGCCTCCTGGACCTTCAGCTCCGGGGCGCCGGCAGGGTTGTAGACCTCGGCCAGGTTCTCCTCGTTCATCCTGAACACCTCGGGCGCGATCTCCACGCAGAGTCCGCAGGCGATGCAGACGTCCTGGTCCACGTATGCGTTTCTGGTCATGGCTCTTCTCCCCTATTCCGTGGTCTTCGGCGTGATCGCCGCCTTCTCCGGCACAATCTTGACGAACCGGCTCCGGCTGCGGGCGATCACCCCCGCCAGCCAGTCCGCCTCTTCCTCCTGGTGGGAATGGAGGAGCTCCCGGTGGTACTTGGCAAGGAGCACCTCCAGCTCGCCCACGTCTTCCTCCTCCAGGTCGCGGATCTCCACCCCGGCTCCCCGGGCGAGCCGGCGCCGCAGGGCCTCCCGGTCGAGCCCCATCTCAGTGTCCAAATGGCAGTAAACCGTGCCACCGGTCATCCCGGAGCAGAGCCACGGACCCGGATCCCCCAGCACCACCACCCGGCCGGCGGTCATGTACTCGCAGGCGAACCCCTTCAGGTTGGCCCGCCCCGCCAGGTTCCCGAGAGAATCGTCGATGGGCGCGCGGACCCGCCCCCCCAGCACCACGTCCGCGCCGGAGAGGCGGATGCAGGCCCGGCTGTCGGCGTCCCCCTGGATGATGAAGGTCCCTCCCTGGGCGCCGTAGGCGAGCCCCTTCCCGACCGAGCCCCCCACCCGCGCGCCGCTGCGGTTCTCCCCCTTGAGGATGACGATCTTTCCCCCCCGGGTCGATTTGCCGACGCCGTCCTGGGCTCCCCCCGCCACGCGGATGGCGATCCTCGGGATGGTGAAGGCGCCGAGGCCGTTTCCCGGGATGGAGTCGCGGTGGAAGTGGAGGAGCGCCTCGCACTCCTGGTCGAACCGCCCTTCCCGCCAGCCGCGCACCATAGTGCCGGCCAAATGGGTGCCGATCGCCCGGTCCGAGCTGGTGGCGCTGTCATCGTCGTAGCGGACCCGCTCCTCGCCTGCAGCAAAGGCATCGGCGACCAGCCCCGAGATGAGTGAGGTGAGGTAGTTCAAGGGCTTGCGGATGATCCACACCTCGCTCTCGAACTGCGGGACCGCGTCGGCGGCCGGCGGAGCGAGGAGGTCCGCAAGGTCGAGCTGGTCCAGGCCTCGGTTCTGGACCAGGAACTCCGCATGCCCCACCAGGTCCTGGGTCCGGCGGTATCCGAGCTTGGCGGTAAGTATCTTGATCTCCCGCGCCATCCCCCGGAAGAAGGTGGTTTCGTAGATGACGCCGTTTTCCAGGACGCGCGGCACGAACCGCTTGAGCCCCTGGGCGTTCGCCTCCTCGATGGTTTCGATCTGGGTGGCGATCCCGACGTGGCAGGTCCCGAGGTGGCAGCCGCGACAGGCGGTGCAGCCGATGATGATCATCGCCATGGTACCGAAGCCTACCCGGTTGGCACCCAGCAGCATCAGCTTCACCACGTCCCGGCCGGTCCGGGCGCCGCCGTCGGCCCAGAGCTCCACCCGGCCGCGCATCCCCGCCTCCACCAGAGCCCGGTGCGCCTCCCGGACCCCGATCTCCGCTGGGAGCCCGACGAACTTGATGGCGTGTTTTCGCGCCGCGCCGGTCCCCCCGTCATAGCCGCTCACGGTGATGATATCCGCCCCCGCCTTGGCGATTCCGAGGGCGATGGTGCCGATTCCCGCCACCGCCGGCACCTTGACCGAGATCCGGGCGGCCGGATTGGCGGTGCGCAGCTCCTCGATGATCTGGGCCAGGTCCTCGATGGAGTAAATGTCGTGGTTGTTGGAGGGGGAGATGAGCGACACCCCCGGGGTAGCGTGGCGGGCCGCGGCGATCTTGTCGGTCACCTTGAAGCCGGGGAGGTGTCCCCCCTCCCCCGGCTTCGCCCCCTGGCCGACCTTGATCTCCAGGATATCGGCCGAGTTGAGAAACTCCATGTTCACCCCGAACCGCCCCGAGGCGATCTGCTGGCCGCGGTTTCGCCGGTATCGCCCCAGCATGTCACTGAGCTCCCCCCCCTCGCCGTTCATGCAGACGATGTTCAGGCGCCGGGCCGCCTCGGCGTAGATCCTGAACGGGGTCTCCCCCTGGGAGCCGAAGCTCATGGCGGAGAAGATGATCGGCAGGGCGTGCCCCCCCACCGTGGCGTCCACCTCGTCC
>DATJLB010000289.1:0-3674 GCA_035490915.1 Geobacteraceae bacterium | reverse complement strand
AGCGAGCCGGAGGTGCAGGCGCTCCCGGACGAGGCGCAGATCCCCTTCTCGGAGAGGAGGAGGAGGATCGCCTCCCCTTCCACGTACTCGAAGGCGATGGAAAGGGTGTTGGGGAGCCTCTCCGCCCCACCGCCGTTGATCCGCCGCGCCGGGATGAGGCGCAGAAGCTCCTTCTCCAGCCGATCCCGCATTGCCTTCACCCGGGTGTTTTCATCGTCCATGTGCCGGGCCGCCAGCTCGCACGCCTTCCCGAGTGCGATGATGGAGGCGGTCGCCTCGGTGCCGGCGCGGCGGCTCCTCTCCTGGTGCCCGCCCACCATGAACGGCCGGAACGGCACCCCCTTCCGGAGGTAAAGGGCCCCGATCCCCTTGGGCGCATGGAGCTTGTGCCCCGACAGCGACAGCATATCGATTTTCGACGCCGCCATGTCGAGGGGGATCTTCCCGACCGCCTGGACCGCGTCGGTGTGGAACAGTGCCCCCTTTTCCTTCACGATGGCCGCCGCCTCTTCGACCGGGAAGACCACGCCGGTCTCGTTGTTGGCGTACATGATCGAGACGATCGCCGTGTCATCGTCCACGGCGTTTTTCAGCTCGTTCATGTCGAGGCGCCCCTCGCCGTCCACGTTCAGCTCGGTCACCCGGTAGCCGCGCTTCGAGAGGTTTCTGCAGAGGGTAAGGACCGCCGGGTGCTCGACCCGGGTGGTGATGACGTGCCGTTTTTCCGGGAACACCTCCAGGGCGGACCGGATCGCCGCATTGTCGCTCTCCGTGCCGCAGGCGGTGAAGATGATCTCCTCCGGCGCGGCACCGAGAAGCGCCGCCACCCTCCCGCGCGCCTCGTCCACCTTTTTCTGCACCTGGCCGCCGAAGAAGTGCATGGAGCTCGGGTTGCCGTACAGCTCGCAGAAGTAGGGGCGCATCTCCTCGAAGACCGCCTCGTCGACCTTGGTGGTGGCGTTATTGTCGAAGTAGATCTCCTTCATCCCTCCACCTCCTCGACCGTGATGTCGTCGGCGACCAGCTCCCGCAGCTTCTGTTCCACGAAGCGGGCGGTGTACCCCGACGAGACGCAACCGGCGCACGCCTTGCGGAAGGCGATCTGCACATTCCCGCCGTCGATGTCGATCAGTTCCAGGTCACCGCCGTCGGCCCAGAGCTGCGGACGGACCTCCTTCTCCAGCACATCCTGGATCAGCTGCATCTTGCGGAGGTTGGTGAGCTTCTCCGGTTTCTTTCGCTCTGCCTCGGTATGCTCGCCGAGCACCTCTGCGATCAGTTCCTTGATCTTCGGGATACAGCCGCCGCACGCGCCCCCCGCCTTGGTGAAATGGGTCACCTGCTCGGCGGTATGGAGCTTGTTGGCGGCGATCACCTTCTTCAGGAAACCGTCGGTGAGGCCGAAGCACTTGCAGACGATCTCCCCTTCCTGTTCGGCGTGCTCGTGGTCGTGGGGCTGCACCTCATGCCCCCGGTACCGGGCAATCGCCACCTCCAGCGCCTCCTGTCCCATGACCGAGCAGTGCATCTTCTCCTCGGGGAGGCCGCCGAGATAGTCGGCGATCTCCTGGTTGGTGACGGCGAGCGCCTCGTCGAGGGTCTTCCCCTTGATCATCTCCGTAAGGGCGGAGGAAGAGGCGATAGCGCTGCCGCAGCCGAACGTCTGGAATTTGGCGTCGACGATCCGCTCCTTCTTCTCGTCCAGCTTCACGAAAAGCTTCAGGGCGTCGCCGCAGGCGAGGCTTCCCACCTCCCCCACCGCATCGGCATCCGGTATATCCCCCACATTTCTCGGGTTCAAGAAATGGTCTTTCACTTTATCCGTATAGTCCCACATGGTTCCGGTTCCTCCTCAGCTGTATGTTTAATGAATCATTATACGCCAAAATATTTCGATTGCACAACCCCTTTGGGTGCGAGGCCGTCGTACGAAAAAAAAAATGGCGCCGCAGCGCCATTGCTTTTTGCAATTGTTCAAGTGCGTAGGGAAAGATTTTGCCAATCGGGCGCGAGATTTCGGCTAGATCGTCGTCGGCCCGCAAGAAGCTTCGCTGAGGCGTAGTACCCACTGGGCATAAACAGCGCTACGTCGAAGCGAGGCTTCGAGGACACGGCGGCGAGATGGTCGGAAGACCACGCCCGCCCCTCTCAGCCTACCCCAGGATGAACTCCCGCCCCGCCTTCATCACCGCCGCCAACCGTTCCGGGTCTGCCGCCTCGCCGTAGAGTCGCACCACCGGCTCCGTCCCCGACTTGCGGAAAAGAAGCCAGCTGCCGTCCTCCAGGATGAACTTGCTCCCGTCGATGGTCACCGTATCCTTGACGGTAAGGCCTGCAAAAGAGGCGGGCGTGGCGGCAAGCTTCCCGGCGAAACGCTCTTCAACCTGGGGGGAGAGGGTGATGTTCTCCCGTTTCGTCACGAAACGCCCCACCTGGGCATACAACCTCTCCAGCAGCGCCTTGACCGACATCCCTTCGCGGGCCACCATCTCCGCCACCAGGAAGCAGGCGAGGATGCCGTCTTTCTCCGGGACATGCCCCCTGATGGTGAGTCCGGCGCTCTCCTCGCCGCCGATGATGATCTTGTCCTGGCTGACCAGTTCGCCGATGTACTTGAAGCCGACCGGCGTCTCGTACACCTCTACCCCGTGCTTTCGCGCCACGGCATCCACAAAATGGGAGGTCGCCACGCTCCGCGCCACGCCGCCGGTCATTCCGCGCATCCTTATCAGGTAGTCGAGCAGGAGAGCGATGACGTAATTCGGCTCGATGTAGCTTCCGTCCTCGTCCACGATGCCGAAACGGTCGGCATCGCCGTCGGTGGCAAGCCCGAGCTTTACGGCGGGGTCATCCTTGACGACGCCGATGAAATCCTTGATGTATTTTTCGGATGGCTCGGGGGGGAACCCGCCGAAATACGGGTCGCGATGGGCGTTCACCAGCTTCACCCTGCCGTGATGGGCCTGGAGCGGCTCCTCCAGATACCCCCTTGCCGTGCCGTACAGGGGGTTAAGGGCAATGGTGCCGATCCGGGAGATGGCCTCAAAGTCGACCTTCCCGGCAAGATCGTGCAGGTACCGCTCCTTGGGGTCGATCTCCTCCATGAGCCCCTCCCGCACGGCGTCGTCCAAAGCGCGCTCCCGGTAGCAGAACTCGCCGAGCATCTCGTTTGCACGCCGTTCGATGTCGCGAGTGGTTTCGGGAAGCGCCGGCCCCCCCCAGGGGGGGGAGAATTTGATGCCGTTGTATTCGGGCGGGTTGTGGCTTGCCGTAAAGTTGATCGCGCCGGCGGTCCCGCGGCGCAGGATCTCGAAAGAGATCACCGGCGTCGGGGTATCGCGGTTACAGAAAAAGGCCTTGATGCCGGCACCGGCGAGCACCCGCGCCGACTCCTTGGCGAAAAGCTCTCCCATGAAGCGGGAATCGTAGCCGACGATAACACCTTTGTCCTTGTTCCCCTGGGCGATGACGTGGTCCGCAATTGCCTGGGTGACTACTTTGACGTTCTCGAAGATGAAGTCTTCGCACAGAATGCCGCGCCATCCTGATGTGCCGAAGGTTACCCGCGCCATAACCCCTCCTTATGCCGTTCTGCAGAACCCGGTCGACAAAAATACAGGGTAATACAGAGCTCCCGTCGAGTCAAGGGAAAGGGGGCGGAGAAGGTTTTTTCC
>DATJLB010000288.1:0-19471 GCA_035490915.1 Geobacteraceae bacterium | reverse complement strand
ATTTCGTCTGCTCTGAAAGGTTTGCCGACCGGGCGCGAGATGGCGGAAGACCGCGCCCGCCCATTTAAGGAATGTCCGGTAAGCCACGCAGCAGGGAAAGGTACCCCTCCCCCGCCAGCTCCCGGAGCCGGTCGCGAAACCCCGCCGGGAGCGGCGCGCAGATGGTGAGATGCTCGCCGGTCGCCGGATGGGTGAAAGACGTACGGAATGAGTGGAGGAGAATCCCCTCGTACCCCGGCAGCGCCCGTCCGCCGTAACGGCGGTCGCCGGCCACCGGGTGACCGATCGCTTGAAAGTGCTGACGGATCTGATGCATCCGACCGGTCACTGGATAGACGGCGGCCAAGGTCGACCGCTCCCCCTGGAACAGGGAGCGGAAACCGGTTTCCGCCTCCTTCCCTTCCAGAGGTACCGTGATGCGCCCCTCCTCCGGCAGTTTTCCCTGCACCACAGCCAGGTAGACTTTCGCAAGCCCCTCCTCCTTCAGAAGCCTTCCGAACATCCCCGCCGCAGTCGGGCTCTTCGCCAGGACCACCGCACCGGACGTCCCCCGATCGAGGCGGTTCACCGGCCGGAGCTTCCCGGCAAAACCATCCCGCTCCGCCAGGAGCCTACCCCCGAGATCCACCAGGTTTCGTTCATCCACCTCGGCGGCCCGGTGCATCGCCAGCCCCGGCGCCTTGTTGAAGACGATAATCCAGCCGTCCTCGTGGAGGATGTCGAGCGGCATTCTTCGTCCCATCAGAAGCGCTTTCGTCTTGCCGCTCTCCTTGAGGGTCACGGTGTCGTCCAAACGCAGGAGCGCGTCGGGCGCGGAGACCGGCGCTCCGTTCAGGATCAGGTGCCCCGACGTCACGAGTTTTTTCAGGTAGGAGAGCGGAGCGGTCGGCAGAAGGTTGCGCAGAAAGCTCTCGATGCTGCGACAGTGGTCGGATTCGGTTATCGTGTAGGTGAGCATGGGGGGAGTATACCCGGCCCGGCGGGCGGGTGCAAGCTTCATCTGGGTCACGTGCAAAAACAGGGATTGCTTCGTCGTTCCTCCTCGCAATGACAGCAAGTGCGGCTTCTTGTCATTGCGAGTGAAGCGCGGCAATCTAGGTTAAAGCGTTTTCCCGTTTTTTTGGTTATACTGGAGATCATGAGCACGACAGTCACCCCGAGCACTACAGAAAAAGAAACCCTTCTCGTCGCCCTCGGCGGCAACGCCATGATCCGCGCGGGAGAAGAAGGGACCATCGCGGAGCAGTTCGCGAACCTCCGGGTGCCGATGCGACAGGTCGCCCGTCTCGCCGAGCGCTACCGGATCATCATCACCCACGGCAACGGACCCCAGGTGGGGAACCTGCTGCTGCAGCAGGAGTGCTGCGACACCGTCCCGAAGCTCCCCCTGGAGATCCTCGTGGCACAGACCCAGGGGCAGATGGGCTACATGCTAGAGGTGACCCTCGACACGGAGCTCGCGGCCCAGGGGCTCGGCAAACGCCACCTGGTAAGCCTTGTAAGCTACGTGGTGGTGGACGAGCGCGACGACGCCTTCAGCGATCCCTCAAAGCCGGTCGGCCCGTGCTACACGGAGGCGGAGACAAAGGGGCTCCCCTGGCCGGTCCGAGCGACCCCCAAGGGATACCGGCGGGTGGTCGCCTCACCCCAACCGGTCACCATCGTCGAAAAGGAGGAGATCAGGGAACTCCTGGGACTGGACTTCATCGTCATCTGCTGCGGCGGCGGGGGAATCCCGGTGATCCGCGAGGGGCGCGCCTTTCATGGTGTCGACGCAGTGATCGACAAGGACCTGGCAAGCGCCAGGCTAGCCCACGAGGTGGGGGTGGGGATCTTCGTCATCGCCACCGACGTGCCGCGGGTCGCCCTCGACTTCGGCACCCCATCCGAACGCCCTCTCGACCGGATGACGATGACCGAGGCGCGCCGCTGGCTGGCGGAGGGGCAGTTCCCGGCCGGCTCGATGGGGCCCAAGGTGGAGGCGGCGGTGCAGTTCATCGAGGATGGCGGGCAGCGGGCCGTCATCTGCGGAATCGACGGGATCGAGGATGCGGTTGCCGGAAAGGGTGGGACGGAGATAACAGTCCGGTGAGCACCTCCACGAGCAGAAGAACGCACCTGTAGTTATCGAATCTAAGCAACCAGAGAGAAAACAACATGCAGCTCGACAACGCCGAAATCCTGATCGTCGGCGCCGGCATCATCGGCCTCACCATCGCCCGTGAATTGGTGCAAGCCGGATACGGCGACATCGTCGTCATCGAGAAGGAGCCGGAACTCGGACGGCACGCCTCGGGACGGAACAGCGGGGTGCTCCACGCCGGGATCTACTACGCCCCCGACAGCCTGAAGGCGCGCTCCTGCCTGAACGGCAACTTTCTGATGCGCGCCTGGTGCAAGGAAAAGGGTCTGCCGCTTCTGGAATCGGGCAAGGTGATCGTGACCCGTTCGCCGGAGGAGCTGCCGGTCCTGGAGGAACTCCACCGCCGAGCGCTCGCGAACGGCGCCAAGGTGGACCTCATCGACGAGCGGCAGCTCGCGGAGATCGAGCCGAACGCCCGGACCGTGGAGAAGGCGATCTTCTCCCACTATACGGCGGTGGTCGATCCGAAGGCGGTGCTGGCGGGTCTGAAAGAAGAGCTGTCGCAAAGCGGCCGGGTGCGGATACACTTCGACTGCCGGCTCACGGGGATCAGGGGGAGCGCCACCGCCGTGACGAACCGGGGGGAGATCGGCTTCTCCCGCCTGGTCAACGCTGCGGGGGCGTGGTGCGACCGGGTGGCGCGCCTGTTCGGCATCGGCGCGAAGTTCCGTCTGATCCCGTTCAAGGGGATCTACCGGCAGCTCCGCGCCGACTCCAACCGCACGGTGAACGGCAACATCTACCCGGTCCCGGACATCCGCAACCCCTTCCTCGGGGTCCACTTCACCCGGAGCGTCCATGGCCGGGTCTACCTCGGCCCCACCGCCATCCCCGCCTTCGGCCGGGAGAACTACGGCCTCCTCGCCGGGATCGACCGGGAGGGGTTCGGCATCCTCCTGGAGGACCTGGTCATGTTCCTGGCGAACCCCCAGTTCCGAAGCGTGGCGCTGACCGAGCCGCGGAAATACATCCCCCGGTACTTGTACCGGGACGCGGCGCGGCTCGTGAAGGAGCTCTCCCCTGCCGACGTGGAACCCTCCGCCAAGGTGGGGATCAGGCCGCAGCTGGTGGACTGGGAAACCAAGCGGCTGGTGATGGACTTCATGGTCGTGCCCGCCGGCACCTCTCTGCATATCCTCAACCCGATCTCCCCCGCCTTCACCTCCTCGATGGAACTCGCCCGGGAGATCGTACGTGAGCATTTCGGAAAATAGCCCGGAAACACGAAAGGCCCGCACAATGCGGGCCTTTTTAATTTAATGGGGACAGATTTCAAATCTGTCCCCCCCTTCCATTACGGCACAGCAAAAGGCTCCAGCTGCAAGGCGCACCGGAGGAGGGGACGCGAGGCGTAGTACCCATAGGGCATAAACAGCGCTGCGTTGAGCGCCACGTCCGAGGAGCAACGCCGCAGATGGACCTTTGGCGAAGTCGTCAAGCGAGGACGATGACCAGGTCCTCCTTCTCCACCTTCTCCCCTTCCTTGAACAGCACCTCGGCGATCTTGCCGTCCTCTTTCGCCTTGATGTTGGTCTCCATCTTCATCGCCTCGGTGACCATCAGGATATCCCCCGCCTTCACCTCGTCACCGCTCTTCACGTTGAGCTTCAGGACCTTGCCGGGCATCGGCGCGCCGACCTGCTTCGCGTTCCCCTTGTCCGCCTTGACCCGCGCCACCTGCTCGGTCACGATCGAGTTGTCCCGCACCACCACGCTCCGGGCGTTGCCGTTCAGCTCGAAGTAGATGTGGCGGGTGCCGTCCGGGTGGACCCGGCCGATGGCGTTCAGCTTGATGATCAGCGTTTTCCCCGGCTCGATGTCGATGGAGGTCTCCTGCCCCGGCTCCAGACCGTAGAAGAAGATCGGGGTGGGGATGACCGAGGTGTCGGAGTAGTCCTGGCGGTGCTTGTCGAACTCCGGGTAGACGTGGGGGTAGAGGACGTACGACATGAGCCGCTTGTCGTCCACCGGGTGCCCCACCTTCGCCTCCACCTTGGCGCGTTCCGCCTCCAGGTCGGCCGGCTCCAGAAGCTCGCCGGGGCGGCAGGTGATCGGCTCCTCCCCCTTCAGGACGATCTTCTGCAGCTCCTCCGGGAACCCTTGGTACGGCTGGCCTATCATCCCCTTGAACATCCCGACGACCGATTCGGGGAAGGTGAGCTCGTCCCCCTTGGTGAAGACGTCTTCAGGCTGGAGGTTGTTCTTCACCAGGAACATCGCCATGTCCCCGACCACCTTGGAGGAGGGGGTGACCTTGACGATGTCGCCGAACAGGAGGTTCACCTTGTGGTACATCTCCTTGCACTCTTCCCACCGGTCGAGAAGTCCGAGTCCCGCCACCTGCGGCTTGTAGTTCGAGTACTGCCCCCCCGGGATCTCGTGGTGGTAGACCTCGGCAGTGCCGCTCTTCAGACCCGACTCGAACGGGGCGTAGTAGTCGCGCACCGTCTCCCAGTAGTTAGCGAGCTTCTGGAGCCCCTCCTCGTTCACCTTCGGGTCCCACTCGCTCCCCTTGAGGGCCGCCACCAGGGCGTTCAGGTTCGGCTGGGAGGTGAGCCCCGAAATCGACGAGAGGGCCGCGTCGACGATGTCCACCCCCGCCTGGCAGGCCATCAGGAGCATGGCGCCGGCGTTCGAGGAGGTATCGTGGGTATGGAGGTGGACCGGTATCCCGATCTCGTCCTTGAGGGCCTTCACCAACTTGTAGCCGGCAAGCGGCTTCAAGAGCCCCGCCATGTCCTTGATGGCGAGGATGTGGGCCCCCATCCCCTCCAGTTCCTTGGCGAGGTTCACGTAGTAGGAGAGCGGATACTTGTCCCGCGTCGGGTCGGTGATGTCGCCGGTGTAACAGATGGACGCCTCGCAGATCTTGCCGGTCTTGCGGACCGCCTCCATCGCCACCGCCATCCCCTTGGCCCAGTTGAGGGAATCGAACACGCGGAAGATGTCGATGCCGCTGGCCGCCGCCTCCTCGACGAAGCGCTGCACCACGTTGTCCGGATAGTTGGTGTAGCCGACCGCGTTGGAGCCCCGCAGAAGCATCTGGAAGAGAATGTTCGGCACCGCCTCGGAGAGTTTGTGGAGCCGGTCCCACGGGCACTCCTTGAGAAAGCGCATCGAGACGTCGAAGGTCGCCCCGCCCCACATCTCCAGGGAGAAGAGATCGGCGCCGAGATACGACGTCGCGTCGGCGACCTTCAGGAGATCATAGCTGCGCACGCGGGTGGCAAGGAGCGACTGGTGGGCGTCCCGCATGGTGGTGTCGGTGAGCAGGAGGCGCTTCTGCTCCAGGATCCACTTGGAAAGCCCCTCGGCCCCCTTCTCCATGAAGATGTCGCGGGTACCGGCCGGGCGGGGCTTGGTGTAGTCCACCTCAGGCACATGCGCCATGAGGAGTTCCGCCGACTTCAACGGCTTGGTGATCCCGGGCGAGCCGTTGACGATGACGTCGCCGAGAAAGGTAAGGACCTTGGTGGCCCGGTCCTTCTTCTCGACGATCTGGAGGAGCTCCGGGTGTTTGTCGATGAAGGATGTATCGCACTTGCCGGCCAGGAAGACCGGATGGGTGATGACGTTCTCCAGGAAGCCGATGTTGGTCTTCACCCCCCGGACCCGGAATTCCTGGAGCGACCTGTTCATGATGTGGGCTGCCTCCTGGAAGGAGAGCCCGAAGCTTGTCACCTTGACCAGGAGCGAGTCATAGTGGGGGGTGATCACCGAGCCGGTGAAGGCGTTCCCCGCGTCGAGCCTGACGCCGAAGCCGGCCGAGGAGCGGTAGGTGGTGATGGTACCGAAGTCGGGAGCGAAGTTGTTGGCCGGATCCTCGGTTGTAATCCGGCACTGGATGGCGTACCCGCGCATATCGATGGCCGCCTGGTTCGGGATGTTGATCGCCGGGTCGGAGAGCTTCTTACCCTCCGCCACGAGGATCTGCGCCTGGAGCAGGTTGCGGCCGGTGATCATCTCGGTGACGGTGTGCTCCACCTGGATCCGGGGGTTCATCTCGATAAAGTAGAAGTTCCCCTCCTGGTCGAGGAGGAACTCCACCGTTCCCGCGTTCCGGTAGCTCACCTGGCCGGCGATCTTGAGAGCCGCGGTGCAGAGGTCCTCCCGCTGACGCTGCGTAAGGCAGAGGGCGGGGGCGAACTCCACCACCTTCTGGTGGCGGCGCTGGATGGAGCAGTCACGCTCGTAGAAATGGACCAGGTTGCCGTGCGTGTCCCCGAGGACCTGCACCTCAATATGTTTCGGGTTCTCGATGTAGCGCTCCAGGAAGACCGCCGGGTTGCCGAAGGCCGCTCTGGCCTCGCTTCGGGCCGACGCGAGCCCTTCCAGGAGCTCCTTCTTGTTGCGCGCCACCCGCATGCCGCGGCCGCCGCCGCCGGCCGCCGCCTTGATGATGATCGGGTAGCCATACTGCTTGGCGAAGATCAGGGCTTCCTCTTCGTGCTCAACCGGTTCCTCGGTCCCGGGGACCACCGTCACACCGGCCGACACAGCGACCTTGCGCGCCGCCACCTTGTCCCCCAGAGCCCGCTGCATCTCGGCGGTGGGACCGATGAAGGCAATACCGGCCGCCTCGCACTTCTCGGCGAATTCGGGGTTCTCGGCAAGGAAGCCGTAGCCGGGGTGAATGGCGTCCACGTCGATCCGCACCGCCAGGGCGATGATTTCGTCGATCCCGAGATAGGCATCGATCGGGCTCTTCCCCTTCCCGATCAGGTAGGCCTCGTCAGCCTTGTAGCGGTGCAGGGACAGCTTGTCCTCTTCCGAATAGACCGCCACCGTGCTGATTTCCAGCTCGGTGCAGGCGCGAAAGATCCTGATCGCTATCTCGCCGCGGTTGGCCGCCAAGATTTTCCTGAATTTTCTGCTCTCCATTGCCATCCTCCCGAAGCTCATATTTTAAGATAAATAAAACGATTACACTCTCGATAAAACTTTAGCTTGACTAAAATAATTCAGTGATTTTATATAGTTAACCACACGCAAACAACCTTAACATAAAATCAGATAAGCAAATCAATGTCAATCATAAAATCTTGTTATATTATTTTGCGCCTCCAAGTTTAAGCTTTTAGAAAACAGGAAAAAATGGTAGTATATGGAAAATTTAATGCAGCACAAGGAGACAACCAAGATGAGCTCGAACATGAAGAACATCACCGCCGCACTCCTGACAGCATTTGCAGTTCTGGCCCTCCAGGCCGCCGTCGCCTTCGGAGCAGAGCCGAAAGCGGCAGAACCGAAGGCCGGAGCAGCCCCGGCCACGACAGCAGCAGCCCCCGCGAAATCCCCGACTGACGTCCTTGCCAAGGTAAACGGCACTGCCATAACCCGCGCCGAAACGGACCGCGCCGTCAAGACCCTCCTTGCCCAGAAGCGTGCTCCCCAGAACCTCCCGCCCGAAGTCATGAAGCAGGCGGAGGATGCCGCCCTGGATCAGCTCATCAGTGCGGAACTCCTCTACCAGGCAGGCAGCAAGCAGGAGAACAAGGACCTGGACAAACAGGTTGCCGACAAACTGGCACAGGGTAAAGCCCGGTTCGCCACTCCTGCCGAATATGAGGCAGCCCTTAAGGCCAACAACCTGACCGAAAAGGAGCTTCTGGAAATCGTCCGCAAGGACACCGTGATCAACAATCTGCTGGAAAAGGAAGTCATCAGCAAGATCACCATTCCTGAGGCCGAGATCAAGAAGTTCTACAATGAAAACCAGGAAAAGTTCAAGAAGCCCGAAAGCTACCGGGCAAGCCATATTCTTATCGGCGTCGACCCCAAGGCAACCCCCGATGAGAAGAAGAAGGCCAAGGAGAAAGCCGAAGAGGTCCGGAAGAAGGTCCTCGCGGGTGAGGATTTCGCAGCCCTTGCCAAGAAGGAATCAACCTGCCCGAGCAAGGAGAAGGGGGGGGATCTCGGCACCTTCGGGAAGGGGCAGATGGTTCCCGAATTCGAAAAGGCCGCGGCGGCCCTTAAACCGGGCGAAATCAGCAACGTGGTTGAGACCCAGTTCGGCTACCACGTGATCAAACTCACCGAAAAGGCCCCCGCCGGTGTCGTCACCTATGATGAAAGCAAAGATAAAATCGAATCTTACCTCAAGCAGATGAAAACCCAGAAAGAAGTCGTCGAATACATCGCCAAGCTGAAGGAGAAGGCAACCATCGAAAAGACTGCGGCCCCGGCAGACAAGGCCGCAGAAGCAACCAAGAAACCCGCGAAGTAGCACTCGCCACTCATATGAATACAAAGAAAAAGCCCGGTAACGGGCTTTTTCTTTTTTCATCCTCAAGATCACACCCCAAGCCCCTCTAAAGCCCCGGCAGGCAAGAGGTGTACCCCCCGTCGCCAGCCCTCCTGCTGATCTGCCGCCATGATGTCCTTATTGGGTCTGCTCTGTCAGGAACGATGCTAGCCGGAAGGTTCCTTCTTCTCCAGGAACATCTTGATCAGATCGATCGGAACCGGAAAGATGGTAGTGGAGTTCTTCTCGGCGGCGATCTCGGTCAGGGTCTGGAGGTAGCGGAGTTGCAGCGAAGTCGGCTGGGAGGCAAGAACCTGCGCTGCTTTGGCAAGCTTCTCCGAGGCCTGGAACTCCCCATCGGCGTGAATCACCTTGGCCCGCCGCTCCCGCTCAGCCTCGGCCTGCCGGGCAATGGCCCGCTGCATCTCCTGGGGGAGGTCGATGTTCTTCACCTCCACGGTGGAAACCTTCACCCCCCACGGCCCGGTGTGCCGGTCGAGGATCTCCTGGAGCTCCTTGTTGATCTTCTCCCGGTTGGCCAGGAGTTCGTCCAGTTCCACCTGGCCGAGGACGCTCCGGAGGGTGGTCTGGGAGAGCTGGCTGGTGGCGTACAGGTAGTTTTCCACCTCGATGATCGCCTTGTCCGGGGCCATGACCCGGAAATAGATGACGGCCGACACCTTGACCGTCACGTTGTCGTGGGTTATGACGTCCTGAGGGGGAACGTCGAAGGCGACGGTGCGCAGCGACACCCGGACGAGCCGGTCGACCCCCGGAATGATGAAGAAGAGTCCCGGCCCTCTGACCCCGGCAAACCGTCCGAGGCGGAACAGCACGCCGCGCTCGTACTCGGGAAGAATCCTGACGGCGCTGGCGGCGAACATCACCACCAGAATCAGCACAAAGATGACCGGTACGTAGTTGAAGATGTCGAACATGGATACCTCCGCAATTGGTGACTGGTGACTGGGACCCGTGAACCTTAAAAGGTTTTTCCTAGTCCCTAATTACTGGTCCCTCGTCCCTGCTTTTTCCACCCTCAGCCGCATCCCCTCCACGGCAACAACCACCACCTTCTCCCCTGCCTCGATCCGCTCCTCACTCCATGCCTTCCAGTATTCGCCCCGGACGAAAACCTTCCCCTCCGGAGCGAGCAGCGAATCGGCCGAACCGGTTTCGCCGACAAGTCCCTCGCTGCCGCTGACCGGCCTGCGCCGGTGCGCCTGGACGGCTTTGGTGACCGCTACAAGAAAAAAAAGCGTGGTAACGAGCACGGTCGTGACGATAACCCACCAGGAAAGCCGCAGGTAGGGTTCCGGCGACTCGAAGAGAAGGAGTGACCCGAACACCATGGAGACGACGCCGCCGACCGCCAGCATGCCGTGGGAGACGATCTTGATCTCGGCTATGAAGAGGATCAGCGCAAAGATGATCAGGAGCATCCCCGCATAATTGACCGGCAGGGTCTGAAAGGCGAAGAAGGCGAGGATCAGGGAAATCCCACCGATCACTCCCGGAAGGATGACCCCGGGGTTGGAGAGCTCGAAGAAAAGTCCGAGGAAGCCGAGCATCATCAGCACGTAGGCGACATTCGGGTTGCTGACGGCGTTCAGAATGCGCTCGCGCACGTTCATTCCGTAGCTCTCGACCCGCACGCCGGCAAGCTTCAGGGGGAGATCCTTCCCGTCGCGGTGTATGAGGCGGCCGTCCAGCTTTTTCAGGAGCTCCCCTCTGTCGGCTGCGAGCAGATCGACGATCCCCGCCTCCAGCGCCTTCTCGGCGGAAAGGGAGGAACTCGCCCGTACCATCGTGCGCGCAACCTCCGTATTCCGCCCCCGCTTCCGGGCAACCCCTTCCACGTACGCCTCCATGTCGTTGAGGATCTTCTCCTGCATGACCTTGTCCGGTGCTTCCCCGACGGATACCGGATGGGCGGCGCCGATGTTGGTGCCAGGAGACATAACGAGGATGTCGGCTGCGAGCCCGATCAACGCGCCGGCGGAAGCGGCGCGCGCCCCGGCAGGGGTTACGAACACCGCCACGGGAACCGGGCTCGCAAACAGTTCCTTGACGATCTCTCGCATGGCGGTATCGAGTCCCCCCGGCGTGTCCATTTCGATCAGCACCAGACGGTCTCCGTTCCGGGCCGCCTCGTGGAGATTCTTTCGGACGTAGTCCGCGGTCACCGGATTGATGGGGCCGCCCAGGGTAAGCACCCTGATCGCCGGAGCTTCGGCGAGAGCCGTTAAACAGACGGCCAGAACGAGGATTGTGAAAGCACGTACCACACGCATCTCCCACTGCTGGTTTCATTAAAGTATACTACAGCGGGGCTGGACGTCAACCAAATCCCGTCTTGCCAAGCTGCGGCAAACATGGTATTAAGAGCTTGCGCTAAACTCGGAGTGGCCATGAAAGAGCTCATCAAAATCCTCATCGTCGACGACGAGGCGCCCAGCCGGGAAGCCCTCAGCCTGCTGCTGAAGAGCGCGGGCTACGAGATCACCGGCGCCGGCACTGGTCTGGAGGCATTCGAGCTTCTGGCGGGCCGGTCTTTCGACATCATCATCACCGACCTGTTCCTTCCCGACCTGAACGGCATCGACATCCTCAAAAGGGCAAAATCCCTCTCGCCCATCACGGAAGTAATCCTCATTACCGGCCATGCCTCGGCTGAAACCGCGGTCCAGGCCATGAAGGAAGGGGCCTTCGATTACATCACCAAGCCGCTCAACCTGGACGAACTCCGGCTGATCATCGACAAGGCGTTGGAAAAGCGGCGCCTCCTGAACGAAAACGTCTACCTTAAAAAGCAGCTCCGCGACAAGTTCGAATTCGCCAACATCATCGGCAATTCACCCGCCATGCAGAAGGTCTTCAACCGGATGAAACGGATTATCAAGACCGACTCGACGGTCCTGATCATGGGTGAATCGGGGACCGGCAAAGAAATCGTCGCCAAGGCAATCCATTTCAACGGCCACCGCAAGGACAAGCCCTTCATCGCCGTCCACTGCGGCGCCATCCCCGAAAACCTCCTGGAAAGCGAGTTGTTCGGCCACACGAAGGGAGCCTTCACCGGTGCCGTCAGGGACAAGATCGGCAAATTCGAGGCTGCAGATCAGGGGACCATCTTTCTCGACGAGATCGGGACCATGCCGATGCACCTCCAGACCAAGCTCCTCCGCGTGCTGCAGGAGCAGGAAGTGGAGCGGATCGGCTCGAACCGGTCGATCAAGCTCGACGTCAGGGTCGTATCCGCCACCAATCAGAACCTGGAGGAGGACGTGAAGACGGGAAACTTCCGGGATGATCTCTTCTACCGGCTGAACGTCATTCCCCTGAACCTCCCCCCTTTACGCGAGAGGAGGGAGGACATTCTGCCGCTCGTCAAACATTTCCTTCACAAGAACTGCAAGGAGATGAAGCGCCCCATGATGTCCCTCGCCAAGGAAGCCCTCGAAGCGCTGGAGCTCTACCGCTGGCCGGGCAACGTCAGGGAGCTGGAAAACATCGTGGAACGGACCGTGGCCCTTACCGAAGGGAACCAGATCATTCTTGACGACCTCCCGTCTGCCATCAGGATGGAGGCCTCGACCCGGGTTGTCGAGCAGGGTGTTGATCTCGTAAAGACGGTCAACGAGATCGAGAAGAAGATGATCGCCGAAGCCCTGACCCTGACCAATGGGGTGAAGGCGCGGGCTGCGGCAATGCTGAACCTGAACCGGACGACGTTGGTGGAAAAGATGAGAAGACTAGGGATGGAAAGGTAGGTTATGAGTTATGAGTTTTTAGTTGTTAATTCAAAACACAAAATTCAAAACTCAAAACTGATTTTCACTGCCTTTTGATCCTGAAGATCGACGTAAAGGTCGCCGCCTTCACCCCGCTGCCGTCGAACACCTCCGCCATCCCCCTGATGGTCCGCTCGTTCTCCATCACAGCCTCGGCCGCCGCCCGCACGATGCCACCGTGAACAGGGGCATGGAACTTCAGGGTAAGCTCGGTGGTCACGAAATGGGTCCCCTCCGGGAGCATGCTCTTGATCGCCATCGCCACCGCCGTGTCGGCAAGGGCGGTCACCGCCCCGCCATGCAGAAGGCCCATTCCCTGGGCCAGCTTCACCCGGAACGGCATGGTGAGAACCGCCTTCCCTTCTTTTGCCTCCTCGATCCGCATCCCGAGGTATTCCTCGAACGGCGCACAAGCTATCCAGCCGGGAAGCTCGAACGGCCGCGGCGCTCCCTCCACCATCGGTTCTTCGTAGACCTTTTCGTACATAATTCCTCCTACGGCATGCAGCAATGTCCCCAAAACCTACCCCTTCCGTGCCACGTCCGGCACGGGCAGGTCGAGCTTTTTCAGGACCTGCACCATGTCGTCCCACACGTTCCAGAACTTGGACGTATCCTTCTTGTTGTGCAAGAGAAACGAAGGGTGAAAGGTCGGCATGAGGGGAATGCCGTGATAGTCGTGGAAATGACCGCGCAGCTTCGATATGGGGGCCTTGGTGCCGAGCAGGGTCTGGGCCGCAAAGGTGCCGAGCGCCACGATCACCCCGGGGGCAATGGCTTTCACCTGCCGGAGCATGAACGGTCCGCACTGTTCGATCTCGGCCGGTTCCGGATTGCGGTTCCCCGGCGGACGGCACTTGAGGACGTTGCAGATGTAGACATCCTCGCGCTTCATTCCCATCCGCGTGATAATGCGGTTCAGGAGCTGCCCCGCCTCGCCGACGAACGGCTCTCCTTGAAGGTCTTCGTCCCGGCCAGGCGCCTCCCCGACAAAAACGATGCGCGCACCGGGGTTGCCGACGCCGAACACGAGGTTGGTCCTCGTCTTTCCCAGCTGGCAGCGCATGCAGTCTCCCAGGTCCCCCCTGATGTCGTCCAGGGATTCGAGCTGCTTCTCTACGACGGGCGCGGGAGACGCTTCGACCGCCGCGTACGGCAGGCCGTCCACTCCGCTCTCCCGGAGGTCTTCCAGGTAAACCTTCAATGAATCGACAAGTCCCGCGACCTCGTCATATCCCGACATGGCAAACCCCTTTACATTTCATCCTGCATTGACTATCCTTAAAAGGTAATGCTTTTTCTTCTCGCCATCATTCCCGCAGCCCTGCTGCTGGTGGTCTGCTCTCCCCACGACGCCCTCGCCTGGGGAGCGGGTATTCACCTGCAGCTGGGGACTGCCGTCCTCGGAAGCCTGGAAACGCTCCCCCCTGGGGTGGCCGCGGTCATCGGCGAATTTCCCCACGACTTCCTCTACGGCTGCATAGCTGCCGACATCACCATCGGCAAGAAGTTCACCCACTACCTGCTCCATTGTCACCGCTGGAGGATCGGCCTCAAGATCCTGGAGAACGCCGGCCACAACCCGCAGAAAGCGTGTGCCTACGGCTACCTATCCCACCTCGCCGCCGATACCGTGGCGCACAACTATTTCGTCCCGTACAAGGTGATGCGGAGTTTCTCCTCCCTCACCCTGAAGCACGCCTACTGGGAAATGCGCTTCGAGAACTTCGTGGAAAGGGATATCTGGGAGACCGGCCGGAAGGTTGCACTGGAGAATTACCGGGCCAACGACGCACTGCTGCGCCGTGTCCTCTCGGACACCCTCTTCTCCTTCGGCACCAACAAGCGGATCTTCAACTCCATCCTCCTGGTGAGCCGTCTGGAAAAATGGCAGCAAGTGCTGCAGACACTGTCCGATTCATCCCGTTACGCCCTGGAAGAGAGCGACCGAGAGGAGTACATGGGGCTGGCCCAGGAGGCCGTGTTCGATTTTCTGAACCGCATGGAGGGCTCCCGCTATTTTCTGGCGGATCCGACCGGCGAACGGGCGCTTGCGACGGGGGAAGCTGTGCGGAAAAACCTCAGGCTTCTCTACAGAAGCGGCAAGCTGACGAAGGCCCAAGCCCAGGAGGAGCTGGACGGGATCAAGGTGAAGCTGCGCGAAGCGATCTGCGCGCCGGAAAGGCTCCTGGAGATATTGTCAGCAGAGTAGGCGCGAGCGACCATTTCCGGAACCTGTCGGCGTTTCGCTTCTTCCCCCGTTGTGCGGCGTAGCGCTGTTTATGCCCTGTGGGTACTACGCCTCCGCCGAGGTCATCGCGAAGCCTTGCCAGAACCCGAAACTGCTCGCTCGCCGGATGCTAATGCCGCGTCCATCTCACGTCTCACGTCTTTCCGCATCCCCGCCACCCTGTCCAGGATCACGCCAGCCAGTTCGTCCTTCGTCATGAGGGGGAGGTCCTCCGGCGCTCCACGGCGGTAGAGGAGCTTGACGATATTGGTGTCCACGTTGAAGCCGGCCCCTTCAAGGCTGATGTCGTTTGCTACCACCATGTCCAGGTTCTTCCCGGTGAGCTTCGCGGCGGCGTTTTCCAGGAGGCTCCCCGTTTCGGCAGCAAACCCCACCAGCACCCTTTCCCCCTTGATTCTCCCGAGCTCACCGAGGATGTCGGGAGTCTTCTCCAGATCCAGGGTCAGGGGGGCGCCGTTCTTCTTGATCTTTTCCGGTGAACGAAGCCGGGGGCGGTAGTCAGCCACCGCAGCCGCCTTGATGATTATGGTACTGGCCTCTACCTTTTCGAGCACCGCCTCCCGCATCTCCTGTGCACTTTCGACGGCAATGGTCTCAATTCCCCATGGCGCATCCAGACAGGTGGGGCCGGACACCAGGACGACTTCCGCACCGCGGCGCCATGCCGCCCGGGCTATGGCATACCCCATCTTTCCCGAAGAGTAATTACTGAGGTAACGGACCGGATCGAGTTCCTCCCGGGTAGGACCGGCGGTCACGAGGATCCGTTCCCCCGCCAGATCCTTCGGGGTAAGGGTGGAAACGGCCTCCTCGAAGACCACCTGGGGGTCCTGGAGTTTTCCTTCCCCCTCCCAGCCGCAGGCGAGAAGCCCCTTGGCCGGTTCCACGAACAGATAGCCGCGGCTTTTCAGTCGCGCTTCGTTCTCCTTGTAGATGGGATTTGTGTACATGTTGACGTTCATCGCAGGGGCGATCAGGACCGGCGCCTTGGTGGCCATGACCGTGGTGGTAAGCATGTCGTCGGCTATCCCTCCGGCGATCTTCCCGACGAAATTGGCCGTCGCCGGGGCGATCACAAAGAGGTCTCCCCGGTCAGCCAGGGAAATATGGCCGATCTCCCGTTCCGAAATCAGGTTGAAAATGGAGGTGGAAACGGGGTTCATGGAAAGGGTCTGGAAGGTAAGGGGGGTGACGAACTCCTCGGCCGCCTTGGTCATGATGACATGGACGTTGGCTCCGGCCTTGGTCAGGAGCCGCAACAACTCCACCGCCTTGTAGGCCGCGATCCCGCCGGTAACACCGAGGACGACCTCTTTACCTTTAAGCATGTTGCCTCCATCAGTGCGAAAGGCTGAAGAGCGAAGCGCGTAAGCTGTAACCTCTCCTTCCAGCCTTCCTCCTTACGTGCTTTCGCTCTAGATGTATGGATTATACCGCTTTTCGTGCCCGATGGTCGTGGCGGGTCCGTGTCCGGGGTAGACTACGGTACTCTCCGGGAGGGTAAACAGTTTCGACCGTATGCCCTCGATCAGCGCCTCGTGGGAGCTGCCGGGGAAATCAGTCCGTCCGACCCCGTCGGCAAAGAGGGTGTCGCCGGTAATGACCTTCCCTTCGCTTTCCAGGTAGAGGCAGCACCCCCCCGGGGTATGGCCGGGAGTGTGGAGTACTCGCATCCCATACTCGCCGAAGGTGAGCAGCATTCCGTCCTCGAGAAGCCGGCCGGGGGGAGGGGAATTTTCGGTGACAAGGCCGTACATGGCGGCCGTATCGACGGCGCGTGACAGAAAAGGAACGTCCCCCCCATGGACGAGAAGCGACGCGCCGGTAGCCGAGAGCACGCGGCTGTTTCCCCCCACGTGGTCGAAATGACCGTGGGTGTTGATGACCTGCCGGATTGTCAGTCCCTGCTTTTCGACCGCGGCAAGGATCTTTTCCGGGTCGCTCCCCGGATCGACGATGACCCCTTCCCTCGTCGTCTCGCAGCCGAGGAGGAAACAGTTTACCTCCAGCGGACCCACTACGATTATCTCGAAAATCATGGAATTCCTTTCTCGGGCACCGAATGTAGGCCCCCTGTGGGCGCCCTTTTGCTGGGTGCCAGACGGGGCCGCCCCTACATCGTTCAGAACAGGTCCAGGTTCTTTTCCTTCAATTCTTCGAAAGGGTTGTTGCGAAACCCCTTGCGATTGGGGGGCTCCCTTTCCTGCTGCACCGAAGGGGGTGGTTCTTCCTCTCGCGGCACATTGTCGGGCTCGGACACATCCCCCTCACCGAGGCAGTTTTCCTTGTAAAAGTACCGGTCGTAGAGGCGATGATAACTGGTCCAGCGTGAGCCGTTCTCCGGCTCCCGGCCGATGTGGGACCTGATCCCGTTGATCTTGGAGTCGAGGTCGTCCAGGTAGTTGAGGATGGTCGCCTCCACGGTCTTGGGACGCTTGGGTGAGCCGAACTCGTATTGGCCATGGTGGGAGAGAAGCATGTGCTTCAGGAGCATGGCCAGCTCCCGCGGAAAGCCGTCGATGGCGGCGACCTTTTCCTGGATCATCTCCACCCCGATGGTGATGTGCCCCAGGAGCTTCCCCTCGTCGGTGTAATCGAAGGAGCGGCTGTAGGTCATCTCCCGCACCTTTCCCACATCGTGGAGAAGGGCACCCGCGATCAGCAGGTCGCGATTGATCCCCTCGTAGAGGGGGGCAATCCGGTCCACCAGCCTGGCCACCGCCAGTGAGTGCTCCAGGAGCCCGCCGAGATAGACGTGGTGCATCCCCTTGGCCGCGGGGGCAGAGCTGTATAGCGACATGAACGCGGCGTCATCAAAGAAAGACGACAGCAGCTGCTTCAGGAAGCGGTCGTTGAGAGTAGTCAGGAGGGCGGCGAGCTCATCTGACATCTCCCCGATGTCACGGGCGGCTTCGGGGAGAAAGTCGGCCAGGGCAACTTCACCGTCAGGGATCTTTTTCAACTCGGTGATGACGAGTTGCATCTTTCCGAGGTAGACCGTGGCCTTCGAACGGACGGCGACGAAATCATCCTTGGCGAAGGCAGCCGAGAGTTCGTCCACATTGTCCCAGACCTTCCCCTCCACTTCGCCGGTCTTGTCCATGAGCTTGAGGGTCAGGTAGGGTTTGCCGTTCTTGGCCATGGCGGTAATCTTCTCCCGCACGAGGAACACCGCATCGACCTGGCTCCGGTCCTTTATGTCGCTGACGAACATCTTGCCCAAAATATGACTCCTTATTCAATGGTGCGGAATGCTGGTGCGCGCGGAAGCGCAGAAGTAAAATCTTTACCTCCGTTCTCACGCCTTCCGCGCTGTTACTCGGTCAACTGCTGTGCAATTCTATCCGCGATTCGTATACCGTCAAGAGCGGCACTCATGATCCCCCCCGCATAACCGGCTCCTTCTCCTGCTGGGTACAGCCCTTTGAGACTGACGGACTGGAAATCGCCATCCCTGACGATCCTGACCGGCGCCGAGGTCCGGGACTCCACCCCGATAAGACATGCCTCGCCGGTGATGAAGCCGCGCATTTTGCGGTCGAAATGCCGAATCCCTTCCCGGAGGGTTTCCGTCACAGCGGGCGGAAGGAGCTGGGAAAGGTCGGCCTCCCGCACTCCCGGCAGGTATGTGGCTCGAAGCGCTCCTCCGCGCCGATCGCCGAGAAAGGCCAGGAGATTCTGGGCCGGCGCCAGGTAATCCCCTCCCCCTGCCACAAACGCCCTTTGTTCGAGGGCTCGCTGGAACTCCATGCCGGCCAGGGGAAAGTCTCCACCGAAGTCATCCTTCCCGACACTGACCACGAGAGCGCTGTTGGCATACGGAGAATTGCGGCGATAGCTGCTCATCCCGTTGGTCACCACTCCCCCTTCTTCCGACGAACCGGCCACCACCTCTCCACCGGGGCACATGCAGAATGAGTATGCGGAGCGACCGGTGCCGGCGTTGTTCCAGGCCAGGGCATAGTCCGCAGGAGGGAGCTGAGGATGCCCAGGGATTCCGTACTGGATGCGGTTGATCAGCTCCTGGGGATGCTCAACCCGCACCCCCACGGCGAACGGCTTCTGTTCAAGCAGGACGGAACGGCGCATAAGCATCCGGTAGGTGTCCCGGGCACTGTTGCCGGGAGCGAGCACCAGAACGTCACACGGCTCCTCGGCCCGGTCGTTCAGGGTCACTCCGGTCAACCGTCCACCCCGGAAGAGCAGATCGGTCAATCTGGTACGGAAACGAATGTCCACCCCGCGTGCTGCAAGGCACTCGCGGAGACCGATCACCACCTGCCGGAGCCGGTCGGTCCCGATGTGGGGTTTGGCAAGATAGAGTATTTCGGGGGGGGCGCCGAATCTGACCAGTTCATGGAGCAGGTAGTCGATGTTCCGGTCTCTCACGCGGGTGGTCAGCTTGCCGTCGGAAAAGGTACCTGCCCCCCCCTCGCCGAACTGCACGTTACTCTCCGGATCGAGGAGTCCCTTTTCCCAGAAGGTCCGGACATCGCTTACCCGTTCCTCCACCGGGCTGCCCCGCTCGATGAGAGTGGGAGCCAGGCCGTATTCGGTCAGCCGGAGGGCGGCAAAAAGACCGGCCGGCCCCATGCCTGTGACGAGCAACCGCTTGCCTGTAGTCAGGCGAGGGAATTCGACCTTTCCGGGCTCTTCCAGAAACTCGATGTCGGGATCGGAAAGGTGCGCCCGTTTAAAGCCTTCCTCATCCGCTACCCTGAACTCTATGGTGTAGACAAACTTTATCCGCCCTTTCTGACGGGCATCCACTCCCTTGCGGACGATGGAAAAACCGGCAAGTTCTCCCTTGGCAAGGGACAACCGTGCGGAGAGCCTCTCCGGCAGTATTTCTTCGCCTTCGCCAAGGGTTAGCGTGAGATTGCGCAACAGGAAAGGCATGTGAGGCCTTAGCCGCAGCCGAGCAGCTGCTCGATGATGATCACGATATCCAAGGGGTTCGTGGACTTGGGAATGTGAACCTTGGCGCCCATCTCCGGAGTTTCAAGCTTACGGGGCTTACCATGAAACATGGAGGTCAG
>DATJLB010000287.1:0-5425 GCA_035490915.1 Geobacteraceae bacterium | reverse complement strand
TAACGCAGCCCCGCATCGAGCCCTATCCGGCGCGCCCGACGCAGGGTTTCGACGGGAGTGCGGGGCGAAGCGGTCAGCTTGTAGGTCGGGTAAAACTGGGTCACGTGCCACGGGGTCTCCACGCCGACCTTGTCGGCGATGAACCTGGCAAGTCCCGCGAGTTCCGGATCGGAATCGTTGTAATCGGGGATGATGAGGGTCGTCAGTTCGATCCAGATCCCGAGACGCTTGTACTCGACGATGGAGTCGAGGACCTCGCCGAGCATGGCGTGAACCACCTCCCGGTAAAAGCTTTCCGAGTACCCCTTCAGGTCGATGTTCGCGGCATCGAGATAGGGACGGATGTGGGCAAGCGCCTCTGCGGTTATGTACCCGTTGGTGACGAACACGTTCTTGAGCCCCGCCTGCCGCGCGAGCACGGCGGTGTCGAAGGCGTACTCATAGAAAATGGTCGGTTCGGTGTAGGTATAGGAGATGGACGTGCAGCCGGCCGCCACCGCCCTCCGCACGATCTCCTCCGGGGAAAGCTCCGTGCCGGTTACCCGGAACCCTTCCGCACCCGGTTGGGAAATGCTGTAGTTCTGGCAGTGGAGGCAGCGGAAATTGCAGCCGGCCGTCGCCACCGAGTAGGACCTGCTGCCGGGGTGAACGTGGTAGAGCGGCTTTTTCTCGATCGGGTCGACATGTTCGGCAACAGCCCGTCCGTACACCAGGGTGTACAGGATTCCACCGCGGTTCTCCCGGACCCCGCACACCCCCCGCTTACCGTCCCCGATCAGACAGCGGAAGCGGCAGAGGCCACAGTGGACCTTCCCGCCGGGGAGTTTTTCGTAGAACATCGCCTCTTTCATGATCTACCTCTAATTTACGAGCAAAGTATAGCAGCATTAAAGGCCGAGGGCAATGGCGTCATCGTCAGAAACCTTCCCTTTTCGCCAAACTCCGGTTTGCCGCTGCCCGCTTCAAAAAAAACGGGTCTTTTTCGTGCGGAGTAAAATGGCGCATTCACCATGAACGATAAAACCATAATAATTCCGTTTTATATCGGTTTTACCTCGTTAATTCGGCATGTTACACTGCAAATGGTCACAACGTTAATTTTTTTGAACATTGTTGTTTTAAAATTACGATCTGAGGAAGAAGGAAACCCGGCTCACGTAAACTATTGTTTTATTGAACTTTTACATAAAATAACCTCTTGCAAACACATTCCCCAAAGTTTACTATATAGTAAGAAAGAATGATCACAAGGAGAAGAACGAGATGAATTGCCCGATTTGCAACAGCGCCACCAGCATCGAGATCGACATGCACTCCGACGGGTACGCCAAGGACCTGATCGAATGTGGGAACTGCGAAGCCATCTGGCTTTCGAAAAACGATGACATGGTGCTCCTCAACAAAAAGGTTGCGTAACCGCACCGTTGGTGCATCCCCCCTCAGGAAACCATCTGAACGAACGCCGGGTCTTAACCCGGCGTTCGTTTTTTTACCGCTGTTCTCCTCCTGAATTGCTGGCCGTCCCGATGGCGGCACCCTCTCCCCATCCCTGTCAATTCGATTGACTCCACCCGGCAATTTGTGGTAGAAAACTGGCTCTACGTATAACGTATACAGTATACACCATATGCCCGATTGCCTTTTCCAACGGTATATCCATCAGCACAAGGAGGAAGTATGAACGTAGCACATGGTTTCAGACTGCTTGTCGCGTCACTGTTTCTCGCCGCAGCCGCATCTCTCGCCCAGGGCGCGGAACCCGCAGCCCAGGCCGCACCGGCGCTGTCCAACAGCGACTGCGTGAAGTGCCATGCCAAGCAGGCCACCGACGTCGAGGCGAAGGGGTTGTCCCACAAAACCGCCGTCAGCTGCCAGGAATGCCACGTCGGCCACCCGCCGGCGGTGTCGAAAAAGGACATGATCCCCAGCTGCAGCAACTGCCATAGCGACAAGCCCCACTTCAAGCTGGAAAAATGCCTGTCCTGTCACCGCAACCCGCATACCCCGAAGGTGATCACCTTCGGCAAGGACGTCACCGATCCGTGCCTCACCTGCCACAGCCAGCAGATTGCCAAGCTGAAGTCGAACCCGAGCAAGCACTCCAGGCTCAACTGCTCCTTCTGTCACGACGTTCACGGCAAGATCCCGCAGTGCACCCAGTGCCACCAGTCCCACTCTGCCGACATCACCGGGGGCGACTGCAAGAAGTGCCACCAGGCGCACATGCCGAAGGCGGTCGCCTACGGCGCCGATACCCCGAACAAGTTCTGCGCGGCCTGCCACGGCAAGGTAAACAGCATGCTCACCGCCAGCAAGGCGAAGCACGGCAAGTTCCTCTGCGTAAGCTGCCACCAGACCAAGCACAAGACCGTCCCCAACTGCCAGGAATGCCATGGATCGCCCCACCCCGCCGGGATCATGGCCAAGTTCCCGTCCTGCGGCATGTGTCACAAGATTGCCCACGACCTGAACAACTGGCCTGCGACGGAGCAGCAGGAAAAGCCGGTCAAGAGCGACAAGCCCGCAAAGACCAAGAAGAAACCGTAATAACACCGCGCAGGTGCCCTGCGCCGAAACACAAAAGGGGAAGGCCTCAAGGCCTTCCCCTTTTTTTACATGTTTCCCGCCGCTCGCAGTCCGGAAACCGATAAAGCTCGAAGCAAAAAAGGGGCACCGTTGCGCAGTGCCCCTGTCCCTCCCCTACTTGTCCCAGAGCCCCTCGAACAACTTCTTGAGGTCCTGTTTTGTTATCCTGGCGGTAATGAGACGCTCATAATCCTCCTCCGGATCATCCGGCCCCTCAGCGGCTGCCCAGGGAGGGAGGGGGGACGCGGGGCGCTCGACGGGGGGGATAGGACGGAGCCCCGGATCGATCACCGGCCGCAGCCCGCGGTTGCGCTCCAGCCAGCGGTCGCAGTCGTCGTGGGAACCGGCGTACAGGAGGACCAGGTGGTGCCCCCGCCGGATGCAGACCAGCCGGTAGCCGTCGCCCAGGTCGTACTTCCGGCACTTCCGTATCCGTGCCTCGCCGTGCCTGGTAAGCCGGCAGGTTTCCGGTGCCGTCCGGCCGTCACTCTGCGCCAGCTCCTCGATGAGTGCCTCGGTCCGTCGTGCGGCCTGCGTCCCGGTCCCACCTGCCCGTTTCAGCTGTTCGAGGCATTTTTCGAACTGATTGTCGCGGTACACGATGACCATACGGGAAATGTGGCACGTTTCGGCAACGGAGTCAACTGCAATCGCGGCAGCCCGGTGCCGCTACTTTTCCCGGTAGATGATCGTGTACGCAAAGCTTTTCGGCTCGTAAAAGTCGAGCGCCTTCCCCCCCACCTCCGCATAGGGGTAGCCGAAGGTGTTGAGCGGCGCCCCTGCCTGCGGCGGATTGAGGACCAGGTCGCGCCCCCTGGCGATCACCACCCGGTACGGGTCGATCCCGCCCCAGAAGTACTCCCGATACCCCGTGGTCTTCGGGTCGTTCTGGTCCAGCTTCTCCACCAGCATTGCCTTCCGGACGTCCGCCGGGTCGGCCGGCACCCAGCCGTACCCGGGCACGAAGAACTCGGCCCAGCAGTGCTGCCAGCCAGTGATGTCCTCCTCGGGCTTCTTGCCGAGCCGCACGCTGAAGATCTCGCGGGCCGGCACCCCGGCCGCCCGGCAGAGGGCGATGTAGACCGAGGAGATGTCGGTGCACTTCCCCCCCGGCTTCCGCAGCAGCGCGCAGACGTCCCCCTTGCCGCAGCCGCGGGTGTTCGGGTCGCGGTACATCTTCTCGCAGCACCAGTCGTAGATCGCCCGCGCCTTCGCCAGGACCGTCGTTTTCCCCCGGGTTATATCGTCGGCCAGCTTTTTCACCTCGCCGCCGGTCGGCCCGAGGCTCGTCGGCTTCAGGTACTCGGCGTAGTCCGCCCGGTTCCAGGCCGGCTCATCCTTCGGGAAATCTCGCCTGACCACCTCCTGCCGCTCCACGGCGAAGGAGAAGGAGAGCTTGCGGCTCGCCGCCTCCTTCGGCCACTCGGCGTACAGGATCGGGGTCCCGTTCGCGCGGTCGGTGTAGACCCCCGACGCGGCAAAGTCGCCGGCGACCCGGATGTCGCTCACCGCCTGGTCCCGGTCGGATACGGGGTACGGGAGCCAGAGCCTGACCTCCTTCCCCTTCTCCTGCCCGGAGAGGTCGACGTCGACGGTCACGACGCCGGAGCGGCTCTTGGCAAAGGCCCCCTGGGCCGTGATCAGCATGGCCAGGGCGGCCAGCAGAACCACTGCTTTTTTCATCCTGTCCTCCTGTTTATTTCATGCAAGCCCGTGCCGCCGGATTGCCGCGCGGCGCTCGCAATGACCGCAGGGCTGAAAGTGTCGTCATTGCGAGGAGAAACGATGAACGGTTCACAGATCACCGTTCACGGCTTAATGACCGACCCCGCCTGCATCAGGCTTTCGGCGATGGTGAACATGTTGGTCACCCCGCCCGCCCGCAGCAACTCCTTGCGGTGGAAGAAATCGAGACAGAGGCCGCAGGACAGCACCTCCACCCCCCGGTTCCCGAGCTTCTCGAGCGCCTCCAGCACCTCCGAACCCTCGGTCGTGAGGAGCACGCCGGAGTTCACGAACAGCATCCGGTCGGGGAGTTCCGCCAGGTCGATGAGGGTGATGATGAAGTTCTTCATCAGGAGCCGCCCCAGTTCCTCCGGCCCCTCCCCCATCCGGTCGGAGGCGATGAGCATGACCGTCGCGCCGCCACGTTTACCAGCCGCATCGACGGGAAACGCGGTGCCGCTCCCGGTGATGGTAAGGGCGAAGCCCCCCTCCACCGCGCTCTCCGCAACCTCATACCCCCGGTTCCGGGCGAAGCGGGTGACGTTCTCCCGCGGCGCCCCCGGGTCCACAAGGACCTGCACCGTCTCTCCGGCGGCCTCTTCCAGCGCCCGCTTGGCCGTCACCACCGGCACCGGGCACGCCATATTCCGGCAATCGATCGTCTTCATGGATCACCCCTTAATGCGCTTCAATAAACCAATCCAAATATGGCGATACTGCTACATTTGCGGGGAAAAGTCCAATTCGTATTATCGATAAAGATCGATAACCTTATCGGGATTATCGATAAAGTGGTATTAGCGAAGCAGGGAGGGGAAGGGTCTGCACCGTGAACAGTGAACGGTGGGAGCAGTTGTGTCCCCACCTTGACATGTCCGAAATCTGAGGTAACTAAATCTACATACGTCAAGGACCAGAGGACAAGGAAAGTTCAACCAGTAGACTGAGGAGGTAAGATTATGCAAGCACGATTGTTGTGGGTCATGGTTCTCGGATTGGCCTTTCTCGCCTCCACCGCCTTGGCGAACCAGCAGGTCGTCCAGACAGTCCTGGACGGGTCGACAATCCAAAAATTCGTGGAGCCGGTGCCGACGTTCAACGGCAACCGGGTGGA
>DATJLB010000286.1:0-4815 GCA_035490915.1 Geobacteraceae bacterium | reverse complement strand
CGCCTTCAAGATCCTCAAGCGCTACCTCCCCGGTCCCTATACCTTTGTCCTCGAAGCCACGGGGGTAGTTCCCGACCTGCTCATCACCAAGCAGAAAACGGTGGGGATACGAATCCCGGACAATGCCATCTGTCTCGGTCTCGTCAGGGAGCTGGGGCATCCGATCGTCACCACCAGTGCCAACCGTTCGGGGGACGAACCGATCGGCGACCCTTTTGACGTGGATGCGGAGCTGGGCAATCAGCTCGACCTGGTCGTGGATGGCGGCGTCCTTACCGCGGACGTCAGTTCCGTGGTCAGTCTTATCGGCGACGTCGCCAGCGTGCTCCGCAAAGGGGTGGGCGACGTGAGCTGGTGCGACTGAGGAGGCCCGTCCATGCGCAGAACCACTGTAGGATCGGGACTGAAGCTGATCATCGGCGGGGTTGTCGCGGTTATCCTGGCCAGCTTTTTCCATGATCAATTGGCGACGCTCCTCTTTCTCTCCCCGGCCGGCGAGACCGAGCTCATCTTTTTGGGGCTTTTCTGGGGGGGAGTGCTCGGCTTTTGCGGGATTCTGGTGACGGTCATCGGTTTTCTGCGGGCTTCCGGGGGAGAGCGACGGATAAACCTCCTTCGATCGGTAATTGCCCTCATCATGGTCGTTCTCCTTTTTTTCATCCTCCTCTTTGCAACTTTCAGAAATCCCGAGCCGCGACGGCTTCGCCCTGGTGAAACGATCACCATCTAAGTGCAACCCGGCCAATCTATGCGGTCACACAGATTCCCTGCAGGCCTAAGTCCCTGACAGAGCTTCTTTTCTGCTTGCAAAAAGAGGGGGAATAGGTTAATAGAAAAAACCCACGGGCTGTCGCCGGCGGGTGCATTTTCCTTGACAAATCCGGTCCAATATATATACTAGATTGCTTTGAATAGGGCTTTCCGGGGCTGGATGTGAAAGTACGCGTCGATGACATAAAGGACAAGGTCCGTGACCTTTCCGCCGTTGAAGAGGTGGCGAGCTATCCAACGCTCGCGGCGCTCCAGGAGTCGGGAGAGTGCTCGTTTCTTGCACCGCTGCAACTCCGATTGACGGTTGCGAGGGAGTACGACCACATCCGGGCAGAGGGTGAGGTGGAGACGCGGGTGCGTCTGGCCTGTTCACGCTGTCTGACGGAATATGAGGCCGCGATTGTTTCGCCTTTCACCATTTTTTATATTCCTTCTGTCGGCGGCAGCCAGGATGAAGAGGTCGAGCTGACCGAACAGGACCTGATCTCGGTGACGTTCGAAGGGGATGAGATCGATTTCACCGAGGAGATTGCCGAACAGATTCTCATGGAAATACCCTTCAAGCCCCTCTGCAGGGAGGAATGCAAGGGGCTTTGCCCAATGTGCGGCACCGATCTCAATACGGCCGAATGTGCCTGCAGCGGCCAACAGGCCAACCTTACCTTCAGTGCATTGAAAAATCTCAAGGTAAACAAGTAAAGGAGAGATAGGACATGGCAGTACCTAAGAAGAAGACATCCAAATCCCGCAAGAACATGAGAAGGGCCCATGACTTCCTGACCGCCCCTGCGGCCTCCGTTTGCCCCCAGTGCAAGGCTCCCAAGCTCCCCCACCGTGCGTGTCCGTCCTGCGGCACATACAAAGGCAAGGAAGTAATTAAGACCGAAGAGCTCTAGCACCTGTTTCCACGCTCTGTTCTTGAATCCACCGCCTAGGGGTACTATGAGAGTTGCTGTAGATGCGATGGGTGGCGATCATGCGCCCGTTGTCGAAGTGGAAGGTGCCGTTGCCGCGGTTCGGGAATTTGCCATTCCCGTCACCCTCGTCGGTGACACCGACCGGCTTCGTCAGGAACTTGCAAAGCACGACTGCCAGGGGCTCGATATCACCATCCAGCATGCGGCCGAGGTAGTCGGGATGCACGATTCCGCCTCGGACGCCGTACGCAAGAAGAAGGATTCGTCCATCCGGGTCGCGTACGAGCTGGTCAGGCAGGGTGCGGCTGCCGCGGTGGTAAGCGCCGGGAATTCCGGTGCCACCATGGCTGCCGGGATGTTCGTCCTGAAAAGGCTCAAGGGGATAGAGCGTCCCGCCATCGCCCAGATTTTTCCCACACTCCGTGGCACAACCCTCGTGCTTGATGTCGGCGGAAACGTGGACTGCAAGCCGATCCACCTCGTGCAGTTTGCCATCATGGGAGAAGTGTATGCCCGCCACGTGATGGGGGTGGCAAAACCCTGGATCGGGCTCCTTTCCAATGGTGAAGAGGAGAGCAAGGGGAACGAGCTGACCCGCGAGACCAACGCCGCCTTGAAGGAAATCCCCCTCGCCTATGCCGGCTACGTGGAGGGGCGCGACATCTTCAACGGTACCGTTGATGTGGTCGTCTGCGACGGATTTGTCGGCAACGTCGTACTGAAGCTTTCCGAGGGGCTGGCCGAAGCGGTCGGCAAGATGCTCAAGGAAGAGATCAAAAAAAGCTTTTTCTCCAAGGTGGGGTACCTCCTTTCCCGCACAGCCTTCAATAATTTCAAGAAAAAGGTCGACTACTCCGAGTACGGGGGCGCACCGCTTCTCGGGATCGACGGTGTCGGCATGATCTGTCATGGCGGCTCCAATGCGAAGGCTATCAAGAACGCCGTCCGCTTTGCCCATGAATATGCCCTGAAGGGGGTAAACCAGCGGATGGCCGAGAAGCTCGAAGAAAGTTTTCCTGCGTATATGCAACAGCGACAGGCCGCGAAAGACCAGGCGGCCGGCTAGAGAAGGTGGGCTGATGGTGCGAGCGAAAGTTACCGGTACGGGTTCGGCCGTTCCGGGACGGATATTATCGAACCTGGACCTGGAAAGGCTGGTGGACACCAGCGATGACTGGATCACCAGCAGGACCGGCATACACGAGCGGCGTATCGCTGCCGAGGGAGAGTATACGTCGACCTTTGCCACCCGCGCGGCGGAGCAGGCCCTCTCCATGGCGGGTGTGGACGCTGCGGAACTCGACCTGATCATCGTTGCTACTGTCACCCCTGATTTTCCCTTCCCTGCAACAGCCTGCCTCGTCCAGAACAATCTCAAAGCAGTGAAGGCAGCGGCCTTCGACGTCTCTGCCGCCTGTTCGGGTTTCCTGTACGGCATCTCCGTCGTGGAGAAGTTCATCCGGGCCGGGTCAGCCCGCAAGGCACTTGTTATCGGCGCCGAGGTTCTTTCCCGGATCGTTGACTGGCACGACAGGAATACCTGCTGCCTGTTCGGTGACGGTGCCGGGGCGGTGGTGCTGGAAGCGTCGGAAGGGGACAGTGGTGTCCTTTCCACCCACATCCACAGTGATGGGAGCTACTGGGAACTCCTCCACCAGCCGGGAGGAGGGAGCAGGAACCCCGTTTCCCAGCGGGTTCTGGACGAAAGCCTCGCCTGCATCGCCATGCAGGGTAACGAGGTGTTCAAGCTGGCAGTCAGGGCGATGGAGGATGTCGCCCAAGAGGCGCTGGCGTTGAACGGCCTGACGGCGGCCGACATCGACCTCTTCATTCCACATCAGGCCAACCGGCGGATCATCGATGCGATCGGCAAGCGGTTGGGAGTCACCGACGACCAACTCTTCGTAAACCTGGAACGCTACGGCAACACGTCGTCGGCTTCCATCCCGCTCGCGTTGGACGAGGCAAACAGGGCCGGCAGGATCGAGGCGGGGGACATCCTGCTGCTTGACGCATTTGGAGGGGGGTTGACCTGGGGCGCCGTTCTGGTCCGCTGGTAGTCTTCGCGCTGAAACACGCCCATCTGCGGCATTGCTCTCTGCATGTACGCTCTGCTGCTCGCTCCTCGGCGCCTGTCATCTGGGCATGTTTGAGCACGAAGACCTGCTTCGCCACTTACAAAAATTCAAAGGAACGGTCATAATGTCAAAGATTGCATTCGTTTTCCCCGGGCAGGGGTCGCAGTTTCCGGGGATGGGGAAGGAGCTGGCCGACAATTTCAGCGTGGCCCGGGAGACGTTCCAGGAGGCCGATGACGCTTTGGGGAGCTCCCTTTCGAAGCTCTGTTTCGAGGGGCCGGAGGAGGCGCTGAAGCTGACCGCCAACACCCAGCCCGCCATTCTCACGGTCAGCGTGGCGGCCCTGCGGGTGGTCGCTGCTGAAACGGGGCTTACCGCCGATTATCTGGCGGGGCACTCCCTTGGCGAGTATTCGGCACTGGTGGTTGCGGGGGTCATCGGTTTCGGCGACGCCGTCCGGACGGTCCGGGACCGGGGCACTTTCATGCAGGAGGCGGTACCCGTGGGGGTTGGTGCGATGGCCGCCATTCTCGGGGTGGAGCCTGAGGTGCTGGCCGAGATCTGTACGGAAGCTGCGCAAGGGGAGGTGGTAGCGCCGGCCAATTTCAACTCCCCGGGGCAGATCGTCATCGCCGGCCATGCCAGCGCGGTGAACAGGGCGATCGAGATTGCCAAGGCAAAGGGTTTCCGCAAAGCGATGCTCCTCCCTGTCAGTGCCCCCTTCCATTGCACCCTGATGAAGCCGGCGGCCGAGCGCCTTGCCACGACCCTCGCCGGGGTCGGGATTGCCCCCTTTAGGATGCCGGTGATCACCAACGTGGAAGCGGAGCCGAACAGCGATCCGGCGCGGGTCCGGGATCTCCTCGTTGCTCAGGTATGTGCTCCGGTCCGCTGGGACGGTTCGGTGCTGAAGATGGTCGAGCTCGGGGTATCCCGCTTTATCGAGATCGGGCCCGGCAAGGTCCTTTCCGGCCTCGTCAAGCGGATCGCCAAGGAAGCCGAAACCCGTAACGTGGAGGACCTGGCGTCCCTCAGAACCCTTGTTTCGT
>DATJLB010000285.1:0-3373 GCA_035490915.1 Geobacteraceae bacterium | reverse complement strand
TTTTCGTGCCATCTGGTGTGCTCCTGTCGTAAAAGATGAAAGGTATCCGCAAACTCAACCCAAACGGGATACGAGCGTGAAGCTTGCGGCTTGCTAGTTATTGACGACGATCTCCGGCGATGCCATCAGTTTCATGACGTCCAGGAGCATCACCAGTCTCCCGCCGCTGTCGACCTGACCCCTTATGAATTCGCGCTGTGCCGCCGTCAGGGACTTCACGGTGGGCTCGAAGGTATCCACCGAAAGGGATTCGACCCCCTGAACCCCTTCGACGAGGAGGCCGGTGGAGAATGTGTCGGACTTGAGGACGATGATCCTTCCGGAGGCCGTTAGCGGCTCGCGGGGGAGCCCCAGCAGAGGCCTGATGTCTATGGTCGCCATGATCTCCCCCCGGAGGTTGAAGACCCCGACGATGATCTCCTGGACCCGGGGGAGCTTCACCAGTTTCGGCAACCGGATCACCTCGGCGGCATAGATGGTCTCGAACGCATAGGTTTCGCCGCCGAGTCTGAAGGTAACGCACTCCAGGCGCTCCTCGCTGGCCGCTTCGGTTTCCGCCAGCCCCTGCCAGTATTCTTCCCGCATCTCGGTCAGGATCGACTGTATGTCGTAGCCGCCTCTCGTCATCTTTTCCATCTGCCGCACCACTCCTCGTTTCGCGCGGAAGCGCGCTCATTACGCCACTTTGGCCAGTTCCTCACGCACCTGCTGCAGCAGCACTTCCCGGGAGAGACCGCCGGAAAAGGGAACGACGCTCTCCTTCTCCCCCTTTTCCAGGATCTTCAAGGTGTTTCTCAATTCGCGCGTCCCGTCCGCAGCCCTTCCCAGCCGGAAGTAGAGCCGGCCGAGGAAGTAGTGAGACATGACGAATTCCATCCTGAGAAGGATCGTCTTGCGGTACTCCTCGACCGCCTCGTCCAGCCGATCGGTCATATCGAGCACCAGTCCCTCCAGGAAATAGGCCTCGGGGAGCAGATCGTTGACGGCCAGCGCCTTCCGGCACAGGTTGATGGCCTCCTGGAAACGGCCGCTGTTCGCCATGACGAACCCCTGCAGGATCAGGGCGCCGGAATGGTCGGGCTGCTGTTTAACCACCTCGCCGAGAAGTGCCGACGCTTCCTGGAACTGTTCCGCATCGAAGAGCGCCTGCGCCTTACGGAAGAGCTCTCCCGCGTCCGGAACAGGCTGAGGCTTGGGCCTGGCAAGGAGACGGGCCGGCGCACTTCTCTTCGGCGGAGAGGCCGCCAAGAGTTTGGGATCCCGTTTCTCTTCGGCCGGCGCAGGGGCGGAGGCAGCCTTCTGGAGGGACGGCTGGCTCCGTCCTTTTCTTTCCCGGTAATAAAAGCCGCCGCCACAGGAATGGCGTTCGAATCGCGACGAGATCTGGAAAAGGGTCTCGGCGTGCCCGAGGAACAACAGCCCCCCCGGGGCAAGGGTGGCGGCGATGTTTTCAACGATCCGCCGCGTGGTCGGCAGCGAGAAGTAAATCATGACGTTGCGGCAGAAGACGGCGTCCAGGTCCCGGAATTCCCCATCAGGGGACGGGTATCGATCGGTCTGCAGGTTGAGGTGGGAAAAATCGACGAGACTCTTCACCTCGTCCCGGATGATGTAGCTCTTCCCGACCTTGTCGAAATAGCGGTCGAGGTACCTCTTTTCGATGACCCGCATCGACCAGGGGGTATACACCCCCTCCCGGGCCAGTTTCAGGGCGCGGTTGTTGATGTCGGTGGCGAGGATCCTGATGTCCCGCTTGCGCCAGTCCGGAAATGCCTCCATGACCGTTATGGCGAGAGAATACGGCTCCTCGCCGGTCGAGCACCCGGCGGACCAGAGCCGTACCCTTTTTTCAACCTTGTCCGCAAGCTCCGTGACGAGATACTTCTGCAACGCCTCGAAGTGGGCGTGGTAGCGGAAGAAAAAGGTTTCGCCGACCGTCAGGAAAGGGAGGAGTTTCTGCAGTTCATGACGGTTCTGATTATGGCGGGTCAGATAATCGAAGTATTCTCGATAGGAGCTGAGCCGGAGGGCGGCCATCCTCGCGGCAAGCCCTCTCTCCAGGATCTTCAGGTTGCGCCGCTCGAAGTGGAGCCCGCTGCTGGAGATCAGGTAATCGTGGAACAGCTGGTGATCGTTGCTGGTGAACGGCTCGATCGGGAGAGGCTGGTCGCGCTTTTTGCGGCCTTCCACGAGCATAGCGAGGTCTTCGCGCAGCCGGTCCACATCCACCGGCTTGACCATGAAGTCGAAGACGTCCAGGAGCTCGTATTCCAGCTCGGGGTAGTCGGAGATGACGATGATCGGGACCTGCCGCGTATCCGTCGCCCGCTGCAGCCTTTGCACGATTTCCAGGGCGCCGATGTCCGGACGGGAGACCTCCAGCACGATGAGTTCGGGTTTCAGCACCACCGCTGCCCGCAGCGAATCCTTGAAGCCCCGGACGCATCCCGCCGTGTGCCCTTCGGCCTCCAGCAGGCCTGAAAGGAAATTGCAGAACGAGTCCCGTTCGTTTATCACAAGGACACGCAGCTTCATTCCTCGCTTGTCCCTCCCGACGATCTCACTAAAAATGGGTCAGCAGATCGGCTCTATTTCCCACCCCCGCCCCAGGAGTCGCGCAGGGTCGCCGTCCGGTTGAAGACCGGCGCTCCCGGCAGGGAATCCGCGGGGTCGACGTAGAAATACCCCTGCCGCTCGAACTGGAAGCGCCCTTCCTGCGGGGCGGCGGCCAGCGACGGCTCAACCCGGCATTCCTTCAGCACCTCGACCGACATGGGATTGAGGCTGCCTTTCCAGTCGTCCCCCGACGGGTTGGGTACGGCACAGAGCCGGTCGTAGAGCCGCACCTCCGCCGCCACGCCGTGCCGCGCCGACACCCAGTGGATCACTCCCTTCACCTTCCGCCCCGCCGCAGCCCCGCCGGTATGGGAATCGGGGTCGTAGATGCAGCGGACCACGGCGACGTTACCCGCGGCGTCCTTGTCGACGCCGGTGCACTTCACGATGTAGGCGTTGCGCAGCCGCACTTCCTCACCCGGGGCGAGGCGCTTGAAGCCCTTCACCGGCTCCTCCATGAAGTCCTCCCGCTCGATGAAGACCTCGCGGCAGAACGGAATCGTGCGACTCCCCATCTCCGGCCGCTGCGGGTGGTTGGCCGCCTCGAAATCCTCGACCTGCTCCTCCGGGTAGTTCTCGATCACCAGCTTCAGGGGACGCAGTACAGCCATGGCCCGGGGGGCCCGCTCGTTCAGGTCCTCCCTGACGCACTCCTCCAGAAGCCCCATCTCGATCCAGCTGTCGCTGCGGCCGACACCGATCCGCTCACAGAAGCTCCTGACCGACTCGGGCGTATAGCCCCGGCGACGCAGCCCCA
>DATJLB010000284.1:0-3860 GCA_035490915.1 Geobacteraceae bacterium | reverse complement strand
TGGCGCTGCTCGGCGACCGGGACGGTTCGTCCCATACGCTCGACTTCGATTTTTTCGGCCGGCCGGCCCAGATTCCGCTAGGGGCGGCCTATCTCGCCGTGACGACCGGTGCGCCGGTGCTCCCGGTCTTCGTTCCCCTCGAAGGAGGGCTCTACACCACGATCATGGAAGAGCCGATAATTTTCGAGGAAGGGAAAGCCGACCGCAGTCACGCCATCCGCACCGGGACCGAGCGACTCATCCGGGTGTTCGAGCGGTACATCAGGAAGTACCCCGACCAGTGGTACAACTTCTACGACTACTGGGGGGAATAAAGGCAGTTTTGAGGTATGGGTTTTGAGTTAAAATCTAAAACTGCACGTCAAACTCAAAACTCGTAACTCAAAACTCGACAAGGGATTCTGCATGTCTGAACAGCTGATTGAACAGGTAAAAAAAATGATCATCGACTGCCTCCGCATCGACGGGATGGCGCCGGAGGAGATCGACTCCGATGCCCCCCTCTTCGGTGAAGGACTCGGCCTCGATTCCATCGATGCCCTCCAGCTTGTGGTGGCGATGGAGAAGGAGTTCGGCGTTGTGGTCCCCGATGCGGAGACCGGCAGCCAGGTGTTCCGGTCGGTCCGGAGCATGGCGGACTACATCGCGGAACACCGCACATGAAACTCCTCCTCGTTTCCCCGGGATGGCCTCGGGGGAGGCTGTGGGGAGAGCTCGGCTTCAAGTTCCCATCCCTCTCGCTGGCTGCCCTGGCCGCCGTTACGCCTTCTCACTGGGAGGTCTCGTTTTGCGACGAGGGGATGGACCGGCTGGACGCCGCGGCGGAGGCGGACCTGGTGGCCATCACCGCCATGACCCCCCAGGCGCCGAGGGCGTACGAGATCGCCGGGCTTTTCAGGGAAAGAGGGGTTGCTGTCGTTATGGGGGGGTTCCACGCCAGCAACCTCCCCGACGAGGCCCTGCAGTACGTGGACGCGGTGGTGGTGGGGGAGGGAGAAGCGGTCTGGCCACGTCTCATTGCCGATTTCGAGCGGCAGGCCCTCGCCCCTCTGTATCGTTCCGAGGGGCTGATCGACATGGAGACCGTCCCCGTCGCGCGCCGGGAAATATTCGCCGGGAAAGGCTACCTCCTCACAAACACCCTCCAGACGACCCGCGGCTGCCCCTTCGACTGCGAGTTTTGCTCGGTGACCGCCTTCTACGGGAGGAAATACCGGGAAAGGCCGGTGGAGAAGGTCCTTGCCGAGCTGTCCGAGCTGCGGAAGACGAACTCCTTCGCCTTCTTCGTCGACGACAACCTGGTGGCCGACCGCCGCTACGCCCTCGACCTGTTCGGCGGCATGAAAGGGATGGACTTCAAGTGGCTTTCCCACGCCCCGATCGATTTCGCCGAGGATACGGAGCTCCTGCGGGCGGCAGGGGAGGCGGGGTGCGTCGGGATGTTCGTCGGGTTCGAATCCCTCAACCAGGACGCCCTGAAGGCGATGGGGAAGGTGACCAACAGGGCTGCCTCCTACCTTGATCATGCCCGCGCCTTTCGCGACAACGGCATCGGCATCCTCGGCTCGTTCGTGCTCGGGAGCGACGGGGACACCCCGGCCGCGTTCGAGGCGATCCTCCGTTTCTGCGAGGAGGCGCGGCTGGAAGCGGCCATCTTCCCGATTCTCACCCCGTATCCCGGCACCCAGATCCGCCGCAGGCTCGAGGATGAGGGGAGGATCACCTCCAGCGACTGGCGGGACTACGACATGGGACACGTCACCTTCGTCCCGCGGGGGATGACCGCCAGAGAGCTGAAGGAAGGGCACGACTGGCTGAACCGTTCCTTTTACTCCTTCACCTCGATGTACCGGAGGATCTTCAAGCTCCACCGCTCCCTCCAGGTGTTTCTACCTATGAATTTCGGCTTCCGGAGCGCCATCCGGCGGACGTCGAGGTACAAACAATAATGCAAATGGGTCTTCGGAGTTTTCGCACATGATCTGCTTCATGTTCCCCGGACAGCCTCTGGAGCGACCGAGCCGGCTCCCCGACGACCCCGATTTCCGGGAGATTGCCGGGATGACAAGGGAGCGGGCCTCCTTCGACCTGGAGCGGTTTGCCTGGATCGGCCCGGAATGGACGGACAACGTAAAACTCCAGGTCTACGGTGCCGCAATGGGGCTGTACCGGGCCCGCAGGTTGCGCCGGGAAGGGGTTTCCCCCGGCATCATCGGCGAGCACAGCATGGGGATCTATGCCGCCCTGGCGACGACGGACTCACTGCCGGAGGGGGAGGCGCTTGAGATTGCCTTCCGGATCGGCTGCGCCGCGGCGCGCATGGGGGCCTCGGGCGCATATGCCGTCGGTTGCGTGGTCGGGCTCACCCTGGAGCCGCTCCTCGCCGTCGCCGGCAATAACGGGGTTTACCTCGCAAACCACAACACCTCGCGGCATTTCCTCCTCTCCGGTGATCGCGACAGGATTGCGGCGGCTCTGGCCGAGGCGCTCGCCTCAGGGGCCTTCTCCGCCACGCCCTTCCCGTGCGACGCGCCGCTCCACACGCCACTCATGGCGGAAGCGGCGGGCGAGATCAGGGACATCCTGGCGGACTACCACTACCGGGAGCCGGCGGTCCCCCTGGTGAACCATATCGACCAGGAGCTGCTCGCCGTTGCCGACATTCCGGCCTTTATGCTGCGGGAGCTGGAGCTCCCCGTATTCTGGGAGAAGAGCTACCTGGCGCTCAGGGCTGCGGGGGCAGTCCGCTTTTACGAGGCGGGGGCCGGGGAGTCGCTGAAGAAGTACAACCGGTGGATCGAGAGTCAGTTTTAAGTTATGAGTTGTGAGTTATGAGTTCCAACTTAAAACTAAGAACTCAAAACTCAAAACTTACGAGGTGAGCGTGAACTACCACGAAACCCGCATCAAGGTGCGCTTCAACGAGGTCGATGTCTACCGGATTGCGTGGCACGGCCACTACGTGGCCTGGATGGAAGCCGGGCGGAACGATCTGGCCGGGATGTTCGGTCTCGATCCGGAGCAACTCGCGGAACTCGGCTATTTGGCGCCGGTGGTGAGCCTGGAGATGAAGTACAAGCGCCCGCTCCGCTATGCAGAAGAGGCGCGGGTTCTGACGACGCTTCGCCCTTCGGAGACCGCCACCCTGGAGTTTGCCTGCCGGATCGTCGGCGAAGACGGCACGGAGGCCGCCGCCGGAAAGACCGTCCACGCCCTGACCGACCTCGCGGGGATCATCCAGTACCGCTTTTCGCCGGTCATAGCCGAGCGGCTGGCACGGCTCGTTTCCCACCTGGAGGGGTGATTGAAGGTACTGCTGATTTCGGCAAATCGCGAGCGTTCCCCCTATCCGGTCTTTCCGATCGGCCTTGCCTACCTGACTGCGCCTCTGGCCGCTGCGGGACATCACCTGGATGCGCTCGACCTCTGTTTTGCTGCCGATCCGGGACGGGCGGTGCGCGAGGCGCTGGATCGATGCGCCCCGCAAGCGGTGGTGATCTCCATCCGCAATATCGACAATGTCGCTTGGCCGACGTGCCGCTCTCATCTCGACGGGATCGGGGAGATCGTGGCTGCCTGCCGCGAACGGGCCCCGGTCATCCTCGGGGGATCGGGGTTCTCGATCATGCCGGCCGAGATCCTCGCGCAGCTCGACGCCGACTATGGCGTTGTCGGCGAAGGGGAGGAGATCCTCCCTGTCCTGCTCGATTTCCTCGAGCGGAACGAAGACCCGGGCCCGCTTCCCGGTCTCCTCGCCAGGGGGAAGACCTCTTTTGCGCCTCCCCGCCTCATCACCCGGATCGGCGTGCCGGACCGGAGCCTGTTCCAGCTCGATCGTTATCACCGGGAAGGGGGGATGG
>DATJLB010000283.1:0-7111 GCA_035490915.1 Geobacteraceae bacterium | reverse complement strand
TTCCCCTCTTCCCCCGCCTGGTGGGCAAGAACGAGGCTGATCCCCTCGATCTTGGCGGCGAACTGCTTGGCCACTTCCAGCACCTTGTTCTTCTTGTACTCCATCTGCCGCTTGGCATGCTCCAACGCCTTGGCGTTCCTTTCGGTCGCCTCCAGGGCGAGCCCGCGGGGAAGGAGGTAGTTCCGGGCGTAGCCGGGGGCCACCTTGACGATGTCGCCGATGTGGCCGAGATTGTCCATGTTTTCCTTGAGAATTACCTTCATGTCGTTCCTCCTAGCCTGGTAGTTACAGGTTTTCCTGTTGTTTGGGGGGTCTCGGCGTCCGAAAATCCCCCCAGATGTCAAATATGCCGAGCGCCGCAACCGCAACCGTCAGGTAGGGCTGGAGCGCCAGGACGCAATAAAAGATGACCCGAACGAACCTCGGGGTCGCCATCCTGGCGAAAAAGTGGGCGATGACGGCCATCCCCTGGATGAAATAGAGGGAAACCGTCACCACCAGGACATTCAGGGCCGCCGTCGTTGCCAGCTGGTTCGGCACCAGCATCGTAAAACCCGCCCCGATCAGAACCCAGACCAGCTGCTCCGGATTCTTGAAGCGGACGAAATCGCCAAGTGCCAGGGGGACGGGGAACCGTGCCGCGCTTCTCCTCAGGAGCAGCAGATTAAAGCCGGCGATAAAGGCAAGGGTCACAACCACCAGCGACGGATAGATGCGGCCGATCAGCTTGCCGGCCTCTTCCATACCCTGCTGGTACTCTTTCAGGTCATCTCCCTTGATCCCTGCCTTCTCGTAGAGGGAGGCCGTCTGGGCAATGCTCGACTGGATCCCCTTCTGCACCTGCAGGTGCAGGTTCACTCCCCGCACGGCACAGTAAATCCCCGCAAGGAGCAGGACAACCCCGAGGCTGACCGCCACGGTGTAGGCAATCGACCTGGCCCCTCCCTTCCCTCTCGCCAGGAAAACCGGCAGCGCAAGGGAAATCACGCCGCATTGGAGGAGATAGAGCAGGACCACGGTGGGGTCGCCCAGGAACGCCAGAACCAGGGCGGAAACCGCAACGATGGCCGTCCCGGTGGGTCTGTCCCTCTTCAAGGCATAGTAGATGGCCGGAAAAGGGGCGAAAAGTCCGGGAAGCATCCCCACCAGCGGGAATGTGACGTAGGCAAGAAAGAGCGTCAGGGTTGCAACGCTCCCCTTGCCCAGATCGAGCAGGCTCCCTTTATCGGGAAACTTCATCAACGCTCCTGCTACGGCAGTACGTGGGCGCCGGCGATCGGGAGGAGAGCGATGTTCCTTGCCCTCTTCACGGCCTCGGTAATTTCACGCTGGTGCTTGGAGCAGTTGCCGGAGATCCGGCGGGGAATGATCTTGCCCCGCTCGCTGATGAAGTAGCGCAGCGTCCGGGGGTCCTTGTAGTCTATGGTTACCTGCTTGTCGGCGCAGAAGCGGCACACCTTCCTGCGCTGGAATGGTCTCTTCTTGCGGGGACCCGAAGGCCTTTGTGGTCTCTCGTCACTCATCTATCTCAATCCTCCGTAATTATTCGCTTTCGGTCGCTGCCTCGGCAGCTTCGACAGGGGCCTCGGTCTGGACGGCGGCTTCAGCCTTCGCAGCAGCGGCGGCCGCACCGGTATCCTTCTCGATCTTGACGCTCTGGTACCTGACGACCTTGTCGTCGAGCCTGAGACGTCTTTCCAGCTCCGCAATCAGGGGAGCATCGCCGTCAAAGCGGAGATAGTAGTAACGGCCACGGACTACCTTGTTGATGGGGTAGGCAAGCTTCCGCACACCCCAGTCCTCCAGCCGACGGAAATCCCCCTTCATGGTGGATATCACGTCCTGAATCTTGGCGGAGAGCCCCTTGAGCTCCTCGTCACCAAGGTCCGGCTGGACAATGATGATCGTCTCGTACATCCTGTTCATTGTAATGCCTCCTCACGGTTTTGTAGCCCCGGGACGGACCCGGAGCAAGGAGATCCAGCGCGAAAGCGCTGCTCTGTTGGAAACTAAGATTTTTACCACGATTGTTTTTAATTTACAAGTTTTTTGTCGTAATCCTTGCAGCGGCTCAAAGAGCCGCCTGGGAACGCGATTTTTTCGCAAGGTCAAGGCGATCGAGAGACGACGCGGAGACGTGGCAGCGCCACGTCGCACAAGGAGTCCCGAAGATCAACGCCGAGATTGCGGAAAAGGCGCGTTCCCATCAGACGTTGAAGCGGAAGTGCATGATGTCTCCATCTTGTACCACATACTCCTTCCCCTCCAGCCGCATCAGCCCCTTCCCCTTCGCCCCCGCCTCGCCTCCGGCGGCGACATAGTCCTCGAAAGCGGTCACCTCGGCGCGGATAAACCCCTTCTCGAAGTCGGAGTGGATGACGCCGGCCGCCTGGGGGGCCTTGGTCCCCCGGGTAATGGTCCAGGCCCGGACCTCCTTCTTGCCGGCGGTGGCATAGGTGATCAGGCCGAGAAGCTCGTAGCCGCACCTGACGAGGCGATCGAGTCCCGATTCGGCGAGCCCCAGGTCCACGAGGAAGGCCTGCTTCTCGTCCCCTTCCAGCTCGGCGATCTCCGCCTCGATCCGGCCGCAGATGACGACCACCTTCGCCCCCTCCCGCGCGGCCAGCTCCTGCACCCGCGTCACGAACGGGTGCGCCCCCTCCAGGTCGTCCTCGGAGACGTTGGCCACGTATAGCACCGGCTTGTCAGTGAGGAGATGGGCGTCGCAGAGGAAAAGCTCCTCGTCGTCCGTTTCCGCGATCCCCCGGGCCGGCTTTCCCTGCTCCAGCGCACCCTTCAGGCGGAGGAAGAAGTCCGTCTCCTCCTTCGCCTTCTTGTCGCCGCTCTTCGCCTGCTTCTCCACCCGCGCCAGGCGCTTCTCCACCGAATCGAGATCGGCGAGGGCCAGCTCGGTCTGGATGATCTCGATGTCCCGCACCGGGTCGACGCTGCCGCTGACGTGGACGACATTCTCGTCGTCGAAGCAGCGCACGACGTGGACGATGGCGTCCACCGAGCGTATGTGCCCCAGGAACTGATTTCCGAGCCCCTCCCCGCGGCTCGCCCCCTTGACGAGGCCGGCGATGTCGACGAACTCGATGGTTGTGGGGAGGATCCGCTCCGGCTTCACGATCTCCGCCAGTTTCTGCAGCCGCAGGTCGGGAACCTGTACGATCCCGACGTTCGGATCGATGGTACAGAAGGGGTAGTTTGCCGACTCGGCCCCCGCCGAGGTGAGCGCGTTGAAGATGGTGGACTTGCCGACGTTCGGGAGCCCGACGATGCCGCAATTGAAACCCATAAGAAACGATCCTTTAATAAATGGTGCGGGCGCGGTCTTCCGCCCATCTCGCCGCCGTGTCCTCGAAGCTCCGCTTCGACGCGCGCTGTTTATGCCCTGTGGGTACTACGCCTCAGCGAAGCTTCTGCGGGCCGGCAACGATCTGGCCGAAATCTCGCGCCCGGTTGGCAAAATCCAAATCCGATTTTTCGACTATCTGCCGCCCCTACGCCAGAAAATCCTTGTTGTTACTGAGGCTCATCGCCTTGGGAAGCCCTTCGGCCAGGAGGAGTTCGAGGATATCGACCGCCCCGTCGACGATGCGCGGCAGGATGACCTGCTCGTCACGCGTGAAGGGGGAAAGGACGTAGTCGGCCGCTTCGCCGTGGAGCGGACGGCCGACGCCGACCCTGATCCGGGCAAACTGCCCGCCCCCGAGCTCCTGCATGAGGGAACGGAGGCCGTTATGGCCGGCGTGCCCCCCTCCGTCCTTGAGCTTGACCCGTCCGAAGGGGATGTCGAGGTCGTCGTGGATGACGATCAGGTCCTGGAGGGAGAGCCGGTGGAAGTGGAGCGCGGGGTTCACGGAGCGTCCCGACAGGTTCATGAACGTCTGGGGTTTGAGGAGAAGCAGGCGCTCCCCCCGGTAGGTCCCCTCGCCGAAGAAACCGGAAAAGGTCTTGCGGCTGACCGCGATGCCGGCCCTGCAGGCCAGCTCATCCAAAACCATGAAACCCGCGTTGTGGCGGGTCCATGAGTACTTGGGGCCGGGGTTTCCCAGCCCGACGATGAGTTTTGTCGACATACGCTGTCGTGCCCTTGCTGAAACGGAACCGGACTATTCTGCCGCCGGGGCCACTTCTTCCTTTGCCCTGCCGAGTACGCTGACCACGGAAGCCTTTACATCACCCAGCACCTTGACGCCGGCGGGAGCCGTCAGCTCCCCGACGTGCAGGGAGTGGCCGAGGGTGAGGTCCGTCACGTCCAGGTCGATATGCTCGGGAATCTGGTTGGGGAGACACTCCACCTCGATCGTGTGCATGACGAAGTCGAGGAGCCCCCCCTCCTTCACGCCGACCGCAGTCCCGACCAGGTTGATCGGCACCTCGACCCGCACCTTCTCGGCGAGATTGAGCTTGTGGAGGTCCACATGGCGGACAATCCCTTTGATCGGGTCCTTCAGGAGGTCGGCCACGATGATCACGTTACCGTCCAGCGCCCCGCCACCCTTGAGGGTGATGAGGTGGTTCCGCCCACCCTCGCCGGCGATGGCGGCGGCCAGTTCCTTCGGCTGGACCGTCACGGAGACGGGCTCCATCCCCTTGCCGTACACCACGCCCGGGACGAGCTCCTGCGCCCTGATCTGCCTGCAGCCATTCTTGCCGGTCTTTTCCCTCAGCTCGACATTCAATATTCTCTGTTCCATATATCCTCCGGTATTACCTGAATTTTTCGCAGCACAATCAATGCTATCGGATATTTCTACACAAACAAGGAGCTTACCGATTCGTCTTCATGAATCCGCCTGATCGCCTCCGCCAGGAGATCGGCGACGGTCAGCACCTTGACCTTGCCGGTCAGCGCCACCTTGTCGCCGAGCGGGATGGTATCGGTGATCAGCACTTCCTCGATCTGGGAGTCGTTGATCCGCTCGATGGCCGGACCCGAAAGGACGCCGTGGGTGGCGCAGGCATAGATCGACTTGGCGCCGTGCTCCTTCAGGGCGCGGGCCGCCTGGGTCAGGGTGCCGGCGGTGTCGATCATGTCGTCGAGGATGATCGCCGCCTTCCCCTTGACGTCGCCGATCAAGTGCATCACCTCGGCGACGTTCGGACCGGTCCGGCGCTTGTCGATCACCGCCAGGGTGCAGCCGAGCCGCTTGGCGAAGGCCCGTGCCCGCTCGGTCCCGCCGGCATCGGGGGAAACCATGACGGTGTCGTCATGGGGGAAACGCATCTTCAGGTGATCCAGGATGACCGGGGCGGCATAGAGGTTGTCGACCGGAATATTGAAGAAACCCTGGATTTGCCCGGCATGGAGGTCGATGGTAACCACCCGGTCCGCCCCGGAGGTGGTGATCAGGTCCGCCACCAGCTTCGAGGTGATCGGGGTGCGGGGGGCGACCTTGCGGTCCTGACGGGCGTACCCGTAGTAGGGGATCACCGCGGTGATGGTGGCAGCGGAGGCCCTCTTCAGGGCGTCCATCATGATCAGGAGCTCCATCAGGTTGTTATTGGTGGGAGAGCAGGTGGACTGCACCACGTAGATGTCGCGGCCGCGGACGTTCTCCCCGATCTCGACCATGATCTCGCCGTCGGAGAAAGTCTTCACCTTGGCCCTCCCGAGCGGAACGCCGAGGCTTACGCAGATCTTTTCGGCAAGGGCGGGGTTGGAGTTGCCGCTGAACACCCGAATCTTGTTTTCCATGGGGGACACTACCTTTTCAAAAAGTCTTGATAGAGCGGAAATGCGGAAGCGCATGGCGCGCTTCCACCCTGAAAATGGCTGGGGCGCCAGGGATCGAACCTGGGAATGCCGGAATCAAAATCCGGTGCCTTACCGCTTGGCGACGCCCCAATAATCGGTGAACAGTGAACAGTGATCGGTAAAGGCTTTACCCCTCACTCCTTACGCCTCACCCCTCACGTAGTTACAAAGTTCTGACTGCTGCCGTGAACCACCCGGTGTTCCGGGCCAGCTCCCGCGCCGCGCGGTGCGCGTCTTCCTCTTTCTCGAACAGGCCGAACACCGTCGGCCCGCTCCCCGACATCAGGGCGCCGCACGCCCCTGCGCGGAGGAGTTGTTCTTTGATCTCGGCGATGATCGGATGGCGCTTGACGGTGACCGATTCCAGGTCGTTCGAGAGGATCGCGCAGACATCGGCAATGCTTTCGTACAAGCGAGGTATTATATTTTCATCACGACCGGTTGTCAATTGCAAATTTTGGTAGACCCAGGCGGTGGAGACATGGACATTGGGATTGACGATGGTAAGCCAGGCCGCCGGTATCCGCCCGATCGGAGAGAGGCGCTCGCCGATCCCCTCTGCCAGGGCGGTCGTCTTGAAGATGAAGAACGGGACGTCGGCCCCGAGCGTCACGCCGATCTCCATGAGGCGCTGGTCGGACAACCCGAGCCCCAGGAGCTCGTTCACCCCCATCAGGACCGCGGCGCCGTCGCTGCTCCCCCCTCCCATCCCGGCGGCGACCGGTATCCGCTTGTCGATCCGGATGTCGATCCCAGGCTTGCGGTCGGAGAGCTGGCGGAGCGTATCGGCGGCGCGCCAGGCGATGTTCCCCGGTCCGTCGGGGACCCCCGCCTTGCCGCACGTGACCCGGATCTCGGGGGAGTCGGTCAGGACGATATCGATGACGTCGCACAGGTCGATCCGCTGCATGATCATGCGGAGGTCGTGATAGCCGTCCGGCCGCTTGCCGAGGACGTCGAGCCGGTAATTGACCTTTGCGGGGGCTTCAATTCTGAGGGTTTTCATAAAATTTTGCCTGTCGAGAAAATGGATCGTTTCGGCCCGCCGGCCGTTCTCACGCAGAGGTGTCTTTTCTAAATCAAGTCGCCCGATAAATCAAGAGTTACTTGGCAACGTCCGCATCGGACGCGCGAGATTCAACGCCTGCGTTCGAGACGGACACCGGCCCGTGCCAGCCCGCGCACATAGATGCCGTCTTTCTGCAACCGCTGTGAAATGACCAGGCTTACCGTGGTTGAAAAGATCAGCGGGAGAACGATGCGATAATCCCCCGTCATCTCGAACAACAGGATAATGGCGGTAAGGGGGGCGTGAACTGCGCCGGCCAGGACTGCGGCCATCCC
>DATJLB010000282.1:0-3432 GCA_035490915.1 Geobacteraceae bacterium | reverse complement strand
GGGAAGGGATAAAGGATTTCACCGCGGTTATTATTGCCCAGCAGGCCCTGTTGAACGAACAGGACAGTCTCGCCTCCACATTGGGAAGCATCTCCGTCAATCTCGTGGGGGTCTTCAGGGCGCTTGGGGGCGGCTGGGAGGTACGGGAGGGGAAGGAGCTGGTGCCCCCCGCCGTGAAAGTGGACATGGAAAAGCGTACGGACTGGGGGAAGCTCCTTGCCCCGGCGTCCTATAATCCGCCTGCCGGGAAGGCGCCTGAATCCTCCCCCCGGCTTCCCGACTGGTAATAACAAGCAACCTGACTACTCAACAGCCCCCCTCCTTCCTCCCCCCTCCGGGGGGAGAACTCTATGCCCTCCCCCAGCGGGGGAGGGTTGGGTGGGGGCTGAGGAGATGTCGAGTAGTCAACGTGTTTCTTAGTAACTGCATACGCAGGCTGCGGAGGCACATACATGGATCGCAGGAAGAGAGGACCCTTGACGAAAGCCGCAGCCGCCACGATTTTCCTCTGTTGTCTTTCTTGCTTTGCCGGCTGCAAAGGGAAAAAGCCCCAGGCCCCGCCCCCTCCCCCGAGGGTGTCCGTCACCCAGCCGCTGCAGCGTAAGGTTACCTACTACCTCGAACTGACGGGCACTACGCAGGCCATCAATACGGTACAACTCGTGGCCAGGGTCTCGGGATACCTGGACAAGGTATTCTTCCACGATGGCCAGATGGTGAAAAAGGGACAGCCCCTTTTTCTCATTCAGCAGGACAGTTACCTGGACAGCCTGCGGCAGGCGGAGGGGCAAGTCTTGATGCAAAAGGCCCAGCTCCGGTATGCGCAGAGTCAGCTCACCCGCTACTCGAATCTCATCCCCGCCAAGGCCGCCGCGCAATCCGACGTGGACAACTGGCGGTACCAGCGGGATTCGGCCGAGGCCAACCTGAAGACGGCAGAAGCGAACGAGGCGTCGGCCCGGCTCAATCTGGGTTACACGCGGGTCGCCGCCCCCTTTGACGGCAGGATCGACCGGAGGCTCCAGGACCCCGGGAACCTCGTGGGTTCTTCATCGTCAAACACCAACATCGCCCAGATGAGCCAGATAGACCCCATCTACGTTTATTTCAACATCAGCGATACGGACCTTGCCCGTCTCATGAAGGGCACCAACTGGACCCCCGGAACGAGCAATGCCGGCAACTGGCCGGTTTTCGCGGGTCTGACCGGTGAAGACGGCTATCCCCACAGCGGCCGCCTGGACTTCGCCTCGATCAGCGTTTCCTCCACAACCGGGACCCTGCTGATGCGGGGGGTCTTCCCGAACGCTGCCGGGAAAATCCTGCCGGGCCTGTACGCGCGGGTGCGCGTCCCCGTTGAAACCAGAATGGCAATGCTCGTGCCGGCCACGTCGGTCGGTAGCGACCAGCAAGGCTCGTATGTGCTCGCCGTCAACGCCCAGGATGTCGTCGAGCGCCGCAACGTCAAGACCGGTCCTCTGGAAGAGAGTCTCCGTGTCGTAGAAGAAGGGCTTGCAGGAAACGAAAGGATAATCGCCAGCGCGTTGCTGAAGGCCCGCCCGGGAAGCCGGGTTGCTCCCGAGCCGGAGAATGCAGCGCCGAAGGTGCCCCGATGATCTCGAAATTCTTCATAGAGCGCCCCATCTTTGCCAACGTCATAGCGATAGTCACCATGCTGATCGGGGTCATCTTCCTCGAACGACTCCCGGTGGCCCAGTATCCGCAGATCGTCCCTCCCACCGTCCAGGTCACCGTCCGTTATCCGGGAGCGAGCGCCGAGGTCGTGGCGTCCACCATCGCGACGCCGATCGAACAGGCCGTAAACGGCGTGGAAGGGGCCATCTACATGTCCTCCGTCAGCGGCAGCGACGGGTCCTATACCCTGACCATCACCTTCGACATCGGGACCGACCTGAACACGTCGGTTGCTCTGGTGCAAAACCTGGTGAACAGCTCTCTGGCCCAGCTTCCCGACGGCGCCCAGAGGCAGGGGGTCACGGTCAGGAAAGTCTCTCCCAATATCCTGCTGGTCGTAGGCCTGTACTCCGATGACGAACGTTTTGACGAAACATTTCTGTCCAACTACGGCATCATAAATCTGCAGAACCCCCTTGCGCGGCTCCCCGGCGTCGGCCAGATGAGGGTCTTCGGCGCCGGTCCCTACGGCATGAGGGTATGGCTGGACCCCAAAAGGATGCAGACCTTCGGTCTCAAGACATCCGACGTCGTAACGGCCATCCAGGGGCAGAACGCGGAGGTTGCCGCCGGCCAGCTGGGCGTTCCGCCGGTGCCCGCGGACCAGCCCTTCCAGCTCACCATAACCGCCCTCGGCCGACTGGCCAGCGAAAGCCAGTTCGAGGACATCATCATCAAGACGGCAGCCGGCCCCCCTCCGCAGATCGTACGCCTGCGCGACATCGCGAAGGTGGAGCTGAGCCGGCAGAACTTCAACAATTTTGCCAGGGTCACGGGGCACAAAACCGCCCTGCTCGTCGTGTTCTCCCTGCCGGATGCCAATGCCATCGCCGTGGCCGACAGCGTATACAAGGCCATGGCGGAGATGAGCAAGACGTTCCCGGCAGGGATGAAATACGCCATCCCGTACGACACCACCACGTTTGTCAGGGAGGCCATAGCCAAGGTATATGAAACCTTGATCATAGCCGGCATCCTCGTGCTCATCGTGATCGTCGTGTTTCTGCAAAGTCTCCGAGGGATGCTCGTTCCGGCCACCACCGTTCCGGTCACCATCATCGGCGCCTTCATCGCCATAGCCGCTCTCGGATTCACCATAAACCTCATGACCCTGTTTGCGCTGGTCCTGGTCATCGGCATCGTCGTGGACGACGCCATCATCATCGTGGAGAACAGCTCGTACTACATCGAGCGGGGCATGCCGCCGATAGAGGCCACGATCAAGGCAATGCAGGAACTGACCGGGCCCATCATGGGGATCACGCTGGCCCTTGTCTCGGTCTTCCTCCCCGCCTCGTTCCTTCCCGGCCTCACCGGGCAGATCTTCCGCCAATTCGCCCTGGTGATAGCCGCCACGACCATCATCAGCGCTTTGAACGCGCTCACGCTGAAACCGGCCCAGTGCGCCTTATGGCTGAGGCCGCGGGGGAAAAAACCGCCTATCAGGTTTCTCCGTGGATTCAACAGGGCCTTTCAGGGTGTGTCCGATTTCTATGTGGGCGTCGTCACCCGGATGGTAAAACTCCCCGGCCTGTTCGCCCTTGTCTTTGCGGTGATCGTCATCCTGTCGTTCCTGATCTTCTTGAGCCGGCCAACCGGATTTCTCCCGACCGAGGACCAGGGTTACGCCATTATCGTGACCATCCTGCCTCCCGGAGCATCACAGCCGCGGCTGCAGCAGGTGGCCAACAAACTCAACTCCATTCTGAAAAATACCCCCGGAGTCGCCTCCTGGGT
>DATJLB010000281.1:0-4544 GCA_035490915.1 Geobacteraceae bacterium | reverse complement strand
GGCCTGCACCACCTGCGGGGCGTGCATGGAGGTCTGCCCGGTCTTCATCGAGCAGATGCCGAAGATCGTCAAAATGCGCCGCCACCTGGTGGAGATTGAGTCGCAGTTTCCCGAGGAACTCCTGAACCTGTTCGAGAACATGGAAAGCCGGAGTAACCCCTGGGGGATCGCCCCGACCGAGCGGACCAAGTGGTGCTCCTCCATGGACGTGAAGCCGTTCGACGCGGAAACCTGCGAGTACCTCTTCTACATCGGCTGCGCCGGCTCCTTCGACTCGCGGCAGAAGCACGTCACCGTGGCGATTGCCACCGTCCTCGACGCCGCCGGGGTCTCCTGGGGGATTCTGGGCAAAGACGAGAAGTGCTGCGGCGACAGTCTCAGGAGGCTCGGGAACGAGTTCGTCTTCGACCGGATGGCGAAGGAGAACGTGAAGACCTTCCAGGAGCGGGGGGTGACAAAGGTGATCGTCCAGTGCCCCCACTGCTTCTCGACGCTCAAGAACGACTACCGCCAGTACGGACTGGAACTTGAGGTGGTACATCATGCGGAACTGTTCGACGAGCTCCTGAAGAGCGGCAGGTTGAAGCTCAACCGGCAGGTGACCGACCTGGGGCGGATCGTGTTCCACGACTCCTGCTACCTCGGGAGGCACAACGACGTCTACGACGCCCCCCGCGAGACGCTCCGCCTCGCCACCGGGGAAGCCCCCGCCGAGATGAAGCGAAACCGGAACAACGCCTTCTGCTGCGGCGCCGGCGGCGGCCGGATGTGGATGGAGGAGTTCAGCGGAACCCGGATCAACCACGCCCGGGTCGAGGAGGCGCTCGCCGCGAAGCCGGACACCGTCTGTGTCTCCTGCCCCTACTGCATGACCATGTTCGAGGACGGCCTGAAGGACAAGGGGGCGGGACAGACCCGCGTGCGGGACGTCGCCGAGGTGGTGGCGGAGGGGTTGCGGCCTTAGAGCCACTGTTGTCTGTCCTTGCTGCATTGTGGACAAGGCCCGTCGGGTTTCCCGGCGGGCCTTTTATTTTAGCGGACAAACAACAACGGTGGACCAGATTGGTAATTATTAATTTTATTTGAAATTAAAATATTACAATGATATCATGTTTCCCTGTCGTCTCAGGGGGGTGGGCGCAGGCATGGTGCCGAGGACCAGAGAAGGATTCGATATGACGTTGCCGACCTTATGGAGTGTGATCGCGAAACTGACAGTCGCTGCGGCGATGGTCGTCCTCGTCGCATGTGCCTCCACCACATTCGTCCCGATCAGTTGGGGGATGAGGGACAAGGTGCTGAGCATGTCGCAGCGGGACGAAGTTTTGCGGATCTTGTTTCAACGCTACGATCCGGAACGAAAAACATTGCGCGTGGATGGTCCATCCTTCGAACTCGTCGACCTGCCTCACAGCAACTGGCGCTTCGAGGGCGCCTATCGTGCGGAAACCCACCTCATCTACCGCAACCTTGACATATCCCTCGAAGACCCTGATTTGCGCAACATCATGGCGCACGAAATGGCCCATCACATCTGGTCATGCTTCCTGAACGAGGAGAAAAAAAAGGAGTGGGGCACCTATCTGGCGGAGAACCCGTCACACTGGCAGCCCGTGATCCGCCAGGCCTACAGGGACGTTAAGGTGCAGAGCAGTGAGGATTTTGCCTACGCGGTCACATTTCCGAGGAGCGCCGACGTCAGGGAGCTTGCCACGCTTGACATAATTTCGGAAGAAGAGATGCAGCGCTGGCTGAAGGTATGTCCGCCGCCGGAGGTGCCCGCCACAGGCGGGGAGCCGGTGCCTCCCGGACAGATCTCCCATTCTCTGTTCTGAGTTGACCAGAAACAAACAAGCGCTTGGGGTGGCCGCTAAGTTTATTGCCTGGCGTGGTGAATTGGGACCGTGACCAGCGCGATGCCGCCGAGAATGGCCCCGGACGCGATCAGCAGCCGCACCGAGATGCTTTCCCCGAGGAAAACAACGCCTCCCACTGCCGCGATGACCGGCACGGAGAGCTGCACCGTCGCCGCAGTCGTCGCTCTCAGCCAGCGCAGGGCCCTGTACCAGATCGCATAGCCGACTCCCGAGGCAAGGGCGCCGGAGCAGACCGCGTACCAAAAGCCTGACCTATCCACCGAACATCGGGAAAGAGTAGCCGCACTCAACCCAGCAGCCAGTGGGACGGCCCGCAGGAAATTGCCCGCCGTAGCGCTGAGGGGGGTGCCGGCACCTTTTCCGCGGATGGAATAGACTCCCCAGGCGACGCCGGCGCCGAGCATCACCACCGACCCCGATAGGGGCGGCGTCTTGATCCCCGGGAGCAACAGGACCGCAAGCCCCCCCAAGGCGCAAACGAGCCCTGCAGATTGCCGCATCCCCAGCTTTTCCCCCGCCCTGAGTCCGTACCCGATCATCGTTGCCTGCACCGCGCCGAAGAGGAGAAGCGCGCCCGTGGCCGCCGGCAGGCTCACGTAGGCATACGAGAAACCTGCCGCGTAGACGAACAGCGCCAGTGCGGACGGCCAGCTCCCTTCGACGCGGAACGTCCCCTCGCGCAGGCGTACGATGAACCAGAGAGTGAGCGCACCGGCCACGATCCGGACGGACGTGAAGCTTGCCGGGTCGATGTCGGTACCCTTCAGCGCCAGCCGGCAGAGGAGCGAATTGCCGGCGAAGGCGATCATCGCCAGCAGGGTGAGGAAAATCGTCAGTGTCCGTGACATGGTGCACACCCGATTCTTCAAATGGTCAGAGAAGCCCACCGCTCGTAGCAGAGCCCCTAGGGTCTCTCATTAAGAGGTGGCCCGTCAAGAGCAAAAACGATTCCCGGGCAAAAAAATTGGCGCTTGGGCTCAAAACGGGGGCCAAGTGCGGGGAAATCGTAATCACTCAGGAAGATGTCACGACGTTCGACCATGATTACGTGCTAAAGCAGGTTGAAAACCGTCCCTCTTTTTAATTCGACAAACAGAAAGGCCCTGATTTTTCAGGGCCTTTCTGTTTGTCGACATGTCGGCTTATGGAGAATGAACTCCAGAAATCAGTGAGATTTTATGGATGGTAATTGTTTGGTGGAAGAATTCTTTCGATTCGACATATCATGAGGAACCATAACCGTCGCTGTCTTAGAAGTCGTGATCCCCCACCTATCGGTAACAACGACGGTGATCGTATATTTTCTCCCGTCCGTGTCGTTTCCGTTTCTCCAGGCCTCCAGCATGACGGTGCTGCCAAACGTCAGGTTGTTGTACTCGTACTTTCCGTATGCATCACTCACGGATATGGAAACCGACTTAATATCGGAACCGTTGGCTTCCACTCCTCCCGCTATCGTTACCGGCACCATTTGATGATTGGGCGGCCAAATGACATCCGGAGTGGCCGTGATCGTGATTTGAGGCGGATTCGTTGCCAGAACGGTCGGACTCGTTGCCAGAATGATCGTCGCTGTTGCCGTGCTCGCATTGCCCGCCGCATCGGCCGAGGCGGCGGTTATCACGTTTTCACCTTCTTTGAGGCCGGAAATAACGGCCTGCCAGGTTGTAGCGGTCGGATACGAAACTTCGCCCACCGTCGCCGTGGCGCAGGTAACGGTTACCGCTGCCCCGGCTTCTCGTGTGCCGCTTGCCGACTGGCTCGACTGGCTGGTTGGCGTGGTAACCGGATCGATACTGAGCACCGGCGGCGTGATATCGTATATGACGTTGCGCTGGACGCTGGCCGATGTGCCGACCTCGTTCGTTGCCGTTACGACAATGCCGTAAGTCTTCTCTGCAGTGAAGTTCACCACCTGCTCGAATGTACCGTCAATAACCGGCGGCGTGAAAATCTCGTTGTCCATGCTTATCGTCACGCTAACCGCCGAAAGGGCGTCATATACCGTCCCCTTGATGGTGAGGCTGCTCTGGTTGGTCCGCACGTCCTGGTTCGGCATGGTCACTGCCAATGAAGGCACCTGGTCATCGAATACCACCGTTCGTTTTACTGTGCTCTGGTTCCCCGCAAGATCGGTGGCAGTTATCTCAATGGTGTTGTATCCCGGCGCCAGGGTTACCGTGGCGGTGAAGGCCCCGCCGTCCATGAGGGCACTCTGGGCAGTGCCGTTCATCTTGATCGTCACGGCAGATGTCTTGTCCACTGTCCCGCTCACTTCGAGGAGCGCCTTGCCGGTCTTGCTGTTGTCCGCCGGCGTTGTGACAACCAGTACCGGCGCAGTCTGGTCGAGGGTCACGGTCCGCTTGTCCGTTGCCATGTTACCGGCGCTGTCTTTTGTCACAATGGTTATGATGTTGACGCCGTTCTGCAGCAGCAGTGCATAACTGAAGCTCCCGTCCACATTCACCTGCACGGCCGTATCGTTGACAGTGATCCCTTTCACTCCCGTGTTGTCCGTCACCGTTCCTGCAATGTTCAGAGTTTCGTTATTGGTGTATGCACCGTCACCCAGGGTTGAAACCGCCAGTACCGGCGGGGTCGTGTCGATGACATAATTCTCGGTTTTAATCTCGCTGTCATTTCCGGCCAGGTCTCTCCCGAAATATT
>DATJLB010000280.1:0-4495 GCA_035490915.1 Geobacteraceae bacterium | reverse complement strand
CCCCAATAGGGGGAAAAGGATTCTAAGGAAGAAGGTTGGAGAAGTATTGAATGTAAATATATAAAGGGCGTCTTTTTAACCCCTCTTAACCCGCCGGTCCTCGTCTGCGTCGGGATGATGCTTATCACCAAGAGCGGCGGGGCGTGATTTTTCGGGCCATTGTGTCGTAACAAAAAGGGAGCCAATCGGCTCCCTTTTGTATCAAGCCTCCCTCACACTCCGCCGGGGTGGAAAAAGAGGTTCGGCCCGCCGCGCACCGTTCCTTCCTTCTCCATCAGCATGTCCATCGCCAGGGTGGCCAGGTCGTCGGCCATCGCTTCCATCCCCCCGTCCTTCCCCAGATACAGCAGTTTCAGGTAGGTGCCGCACTCGTTGCAGCTCTCCGCCTTGACCGCGCCGTTCGATCCTTCGAGGGTGAAGTAGTCGATGCCGCCGGTGGCGGTGCAGGCGCTGCATTTTATCCGCACCATGTGCCATTGCGCGGCGCAGAGGGAGCAGTAGAGGTAGCGCAATCCCTCCTCCGCCCCGCCGCTGCGCACGATCCCGGCGACCGGGTGCGACCCGCACACCGGGCATACCCCCGCCTCTTCCAGACGGCCGAAAGCCCGTTCCCCGAGGGCCGATGCCATACGCACCCAATAGACCTGCAGGGCGGCAGCGATGAACGGTAACTCCTGGGGGGAAATATCAGCCAGATCTCCTGCCAGGACCCTGTCCGCCTTCTTCTCCAACTCGGCCTCGTCGGCATCAAGCAAACGAGCGACGGTCTCACGTGCCGCGGCGGGAAGAGCATACTCACCCATCTGCCGCAGGATCATGTCCAGTCCTTCACGCCATGCCGGGTCCCGAGGTAGGGAGCGGGCGCTGAGCAGAGGCATGCCGTGCTCGCGGCAGAGCGCCTGTTCCTCAGGAGCAGGGGGGGGGAGGGGCGAAAACCGGCCGAGGGCCGCCTGCTGGGCATCTGCGAGCAGAGCCAGAAAGGCGAGATACTCCCCCAGGGAACTGCCCGCGGAGAGGAACCGCAGGCGTTCGGAGCGGCGTGCGAACATGTCCTGGCCCGGGAGGAAGAGAAAGCGGATCTTCCCGACCGGGGCTTCCATTTCTCCAGGCGAAACGATGCGGGGTTCCGGATTCATTTCCCCCCCCCGGTCATCTCCCGGTACCAGGCCGGGTGGTGATGTTTCGCCCAGGCCTTTCTCACCCGGCCGTACAGCATGGCGTCGATGCTCTCCCTCGTCCAGATGGCCACGTAGATGTGAACGATGATCAGGGCGATGATTATCGCGCCTGCTGCCGCGTGCACAACGGCGGCAAGGCGGATCACGGACACCGGGAAGAGGAACGAGAAGTAGGCGCGCCAGATGACGATGCCGGACAGGACGAGGAGCACCATGCAGACCGTCAGGAGCCAGAACAGCAGTTTCTGCCCGCCGTTCAGCTTCCCGGATTCCGGCATGTTCCGGTCATTCCCCTCTACCATCTCGCGGATATGACCCAGCCATTCCCGGTCGGCCGGCGTTATGACGGAGAGCTTCCGGAACCGGACGTACATGCCGCCGAAGAAGAAGATCATCACCACCCCGAAGAAGGGGTGGAGGATGCGGGTCCAGACGCCGCCGCCGAACAGCTGGTTCAGGGGGTAGAAGAAGGGGTGGAAGAGCACCAGCCCGGACAGCGCCAGCAGAAAAAAGGTGATGGCGACCAGCCAGTGGTTGGTTCGCTCGGAGGCTGTGAAACGGGGGAGTTTATCGGGATCTTGTTTCATCTTCAAACTCCTTTTCGATCTCTTTCGAGACCTCGTTCGGGCCCTTGGTCACATAGTGCAGAAACGCGCCGGCGGCGATCGCGGCAAGGGCGGCAGATGCCACCGGCTTGGCGGCCCCCTTCCAGAGGCCGACCATCGGGCCGATGGAAGGATTCCTGGGGAGACCGCAGTAGAGCTCCGGCTTGTCGGCGTGGTGCAGCACGTACATCACGTGGGTGCCTTTTACCCCTTTCGGGTCGTAGAGGCCGGCCTTGGCGAAGCCCCGTTCTTTCAGGTCCACGATGCGTTCTTCCGCGTGGCGGATCATGTCCTCCTTGGTACCGAAGACGATGGCGCCGGTGGGACAGGTCTTGACGCAGGCCGGCTCCAGGCCCACCGCCACCCGGTCGGAGCAGAGGGTGCATTTGTAGACCTTGCTGTCCTTCTTCGACAGACGGGGGATGTTGAACGGGCAGCCGGCGAGGCAGTAGTCGCAGCCGATGCAGTTTTCCTCGTGGAAATCGACGATGCCGTTACTGTACTGCACGATGGCCCCCGGCGCCGGGCACGCCTTGAGGCACCCCGGCTCGGAGCAGTGCATGCAACCGTCCTTGCGGATCAGCCACTCCAGGCCCCGGTCGGTTTCCACTTCGGCATAGCGCATCACCGTCCAGGAGTCTGCGGTCAGGTCCATCGGGTTGTCGAGCACGCCATGGTTGGTGCCGATGGCGTCGCGGGTGTCGTTCCACTCCATGCATGCCACCTGGCAGGCCTTGCAGCCGATGCACTTGGTGACGTCGATCAGCTTGGCCACCTCCATTGTCTGGCGCTGGCTGGGCGAGGGGGTGGTGGTAGCGGAACGGCGGATGATGTCAAGCGATTGCAGTGCCATGATCCACCTCCTATGCTTTTTCGATGTTCACCAGGAACGACTTGAACTCCGGTGTCTGCACGTTGGCGTCCCCCACGAAGGGGGTCAGGATGTTGGCCAGGTAGCCGCTCCTGGCAACACCCTTGAAGCCCCAGTGAAACGGGATGCCCACGTGGTGGACGGTCTTGCCGTTCACCTGGAGGGGCCTGATGCGCTTGGTCACCACCGCCTTCGCCTTGATGAAGCCCCGGTTGGACCAGACCTTGACCCGGTCGCCCGCCTTGATCCCCTTCTCCCTGGCCAGTTCCTCGCCGATTTCCACGAACTGCTCCGGCTGCATGATGGCCGCGAGCCGCGTGTGCTTGGTCCAGAAGTGGAAGTGCTCGGTGAGGCGGTAGGTGGTGGCGGCGTAGGGGAAATCCTTCCCCTTGCCGAACGCCTCCATGTCCCCCTTGAACACCCGCGCCGCCGGGTTGCTGATCACCTTGGGATGCAGCGGGTTGGTGTCGATGGGGGTCTCGAACGGCTCGTAGTGCTCGGGGAAGGGCCCTTCCGCCATCTTGTCCAGGGCGAAGAGCCGTCCCACCCCTTCCGGCTGCATGATGAAGGGGTTCATGGGCTCGCCGGGGGCAACGTCGGGCTTGAAGTCGGGCACGTCGGCGCCGGTCCACTTGGCTCCGTCCCAGTACACCAGCTTGCGTTTCGGGTCCCAGGGCTTGCCGGACGGGTCGCAGGAGGCGCGGTTGTAAAGCACGCGCCGGTTGGCCGGCCAGGCGAAGGCCCAGTTGAGGGTGTTGCCCAGTCCCGAGGGGTCGGAGTTGTCCCGCCGGGCCATCATGTTTCCCTTCTCCGTCCAGGCGCCGCAATAAATCCAGCAGCCACTGGCGGTGGTGCCGTCGTCCTTGAGCTGGGCGAAACCGTCCAGTTGCTGGCCTTTCTTCAGAAGTACCTTGGTCGGGTCCTTGGGGTCGGTCTGGTCCGCCAGGGCCTTGCCGTTGTATTCCATCGCCAGTTCTTCGGGGGCCGGCGCGTGGGGAATCCGGTAGTCCCAGGTGAGGTTCAGGATCGGGTCGGGGAAGGCACCCCCCTCCTTCTTGTACAGCTCACGCAGCTTGAGGAAGATGCCGGCCATAATGTCGGCATCCTGCTTGGCGTCCCCCGGAGGTGGGGCGCCGCGGTAGTGCCATTGCAGCCAGCGTCCGCTGTTGGTCAGCGCCCCGTTTTCCTCGGCGAAGCAGGAGGAGGGGAGGCGGATCACTTCGGTCTGGATCTTGGCCGGGTCCACGTCGTTGTACTCGCCGTGGTTCTCCCAGAAGCACGAGGTTTCGGTTGCCAGGGGGTCGATCACCACCAGATACTTCAGCGAGGAAAGGGCGCCGATCAGCTTGGCCTTGTTGGGGATAGCGCCCAGGGGGTTGAAGCCCTGGCAGAAGTAGCCGTTCAGCTTCCCCTGGTGCATCAGTTCGAACACCTGGAGAATGTCGTACACCTTGTCCAGTTTGGGGAGCCAGTCGAAGCACCAGTTGTTGTCCCTGGTGGCGGCGTCGCCGAACCAGGACTTCATGAGGCTCACGTGGAACTTGGGATAGTTCTGCCAGTAGGACATCTGGCCGGGGCGCAGGGGCTTGAGGGTCCGCGTGCCGATGAAGGCCTGGTAGTCGGTCTCCTTGTCACCGGCCAGGGTGAGGTAGCCCGGCAGGAGGTTCGACATGAGGCCCAGGTCGGTGAGCCCCTGGATGTTGGAGTGGCCACGCAGGGCGTTCACCCCGCCCCCCGCCATCCCGACGTTCCCCAGTAGGAGCTGCACCATGGCCGCGGTGCGGATCATCTGCGACCCCACCGAGTGCTGGGTCCATCCCAGGGCGTACATGAAGGTCAGG
>DATJLB010000279.1:0-7883 GCA_035490915.1 Geobacteraceae bacterium | reverse complement strand
GGTCGTTAACGTTATTTGTAGTGGTTCCATTAGTGTCGGTAACGCATTGACCGCACATATCCGACGCAATTTTAACCTTCCCGTTAATGAGATTGTTTATCCGAGAAGATGATACGTTACTGTCGGTGTCGAATACTGTCCATGCAGTGCTGGTATCGATTTGAGAATTATCGTTCAAATAAAAAGTACCCGATAGACCACACGAATTTTGACATAAAACAAGGCCAGTGGCGAACCTGTTTGCATTGGCTATGGCGCTGGCAGCAGCGGCCATCTTCTGCCAACCGAAAGCCTTGGCGAAGAACACATCGACCATGCGTTGCGCCGATGAGTTCGCGCTGACGGTCCTGCGGGCCCTCACCTGGAGCGCGTTGACTGGGGTCCTCGCTGTCGAGTATTTGGGGGTTTGTGTTGGATCCCAGTTGCCCACTGTAATGTCATTGCCGCCGTCCGTTGCTATATTTGACAACATGTTTGAGTAATCGTTGGCAATGGTGACGGGAACACCAGTTGCCGTATTGGCCAGGGCGAGCTTCGCCGCTTCGTTCCTGCCGGCGGTTTGGGTTGTTGAATTCGAACTGTCCAACAATGCCGCCCCAGCCAGCGCCGCCGCGTCGGCGGCGTTCTGGAGCTGTCCTTTGGCGACATACATGTATCCTATGTCGACTGCCAAGCCGACGAAACCGACCAGCACGATCATCAAGATAGCAAGATAAACGACGGCAATTCCTTTGTTGTTAAGCTTCTTTCGCAAGGATTTCAGTTCCCCATTGGCATCCATCTGAGTTCCTTTTCCTGTTCGGGGGTGATGTCGGGCGTGTCCGGTTTGGTTCCCGGGGGAATCGTTTTGGCAATCTTCGGCGTTATGATGAACACCAGCTCTTTGCGCTCGATGTCGTCATCGGTCGATCTGAAGAGAGCACCGAGGATTGGGATGTCACCCAGGATCGGGATCTTCGACATGGTCTTGATCGTAGTCTCCGACAGGAGCCCGGCAAGCACCAGGCTTTCGCCGTCCTTCAGCTCCGCAGAGGTTTTCACTGTCCTCGTGTCGATGATCGGGTAGCCGTTGACCTGCAGGGTCCCCTGGATGGTGCTCACTTCGGCCGGGTCGATCTTGAGGTCGATCATGCCGTTTTCCATGACTTCCGGCGCGAAGTTGAGCTTTATCCCGACGTCCACGAAGTAGATGGAGGTCGTGGCAGTCCCTCCGGTGCTGGTCACGATGTTATACGGAATCTTGCTGCCTGCGAGGAATTCTCCCTTCTGACCGCTTTTTACCAGGAGGTTGGGTTCAGCCAGGATCTTGGCCAGGTTCTTGGTGGCGAGCGCCTGGAGCACCACCCCCACGCCACCGGGGAAGTAGGAAATCCCAGCCGTAAAGGCATCGAGCGGGTTGAAACTGCCGAGCCCCGGAACGTTGCCGGAGATGCCGGTGCCGCTGCCGACAGACGAGGAGCTCCCCCCCCCCGCGGTGGTTACCGCCGTGCTTGTCGTGGCACCGCCGCTCGGCGCCCCGATCGTGTTGTAGAAGCCTTCCGCAGTCTTCCCTTTGACCACCGCGCTGACCCCGAGCTTTTTCAGAGCAGTCTTGTCGAGCTGGACGACCTTGACCTGAAGGACTACCTGCTGTGGATTGTCGATCCGTATTTGGTTCAGCACATTCGGGGTGTACGCCTTGGCAATTTGGACCGCCTTGGCAACAGTCTGATCGTTGGTCGCCTTGCCCGAGAGAATGACCGTGTCTTTGGCATACTCGACGTTTATGTTGTCGTTGGGCGCAAGGTCCTTGATCTGGGGCTCGAGTTGGCTCATGTCGCCGACGACGTTGATGTCGAAAAAATTGGGTGTTTTGTTACCCTTTTCCCAGACGATCAGCGAGGTGGCACCGATTGCCAGCCCGTTGATCTGAAGCTGGTTGGGGGTGATAAGGATGAGGTCCGCGATTGCCGGGTTGGCGACGGAAACCCGTTCCGCAGGTGCCTTCAGGTTCACCAGAACGCTCTTGCTGACGACCACCTGCGTCGGAATTCCCGCAGAGGCAACCCCGGCAGTAAAGAAGGTGAGAAGGATTATTACTATGGGAACCATCCCATTTAAAGTTCTCGGCACTCTCATTATATCACCTCGTTTCGCGTAAGATTTATTGTTCAGGTGCAAACTGGCGGGTGGACTTGTTGGCCCCCTTTATCACCTCCACCGCATAGGGTGAAGGGGGAGGGGGGGGTTGCCTCACCTGAACTGCGGCAGGCTTTTTGGCCGGTCTTTTCGCAACCTTGGCCGAAGCCACCCGCGGAGCGGCAGAGCGCTCAACTCCGCCGAGAACCCTGATGATGGTGGCACCCTTGGTTTCCGCCGGCGCGGTGTCGACGACGTTTCGCAGGAGCATCTGCAGGGAGCCTTTGCTTGACGCGAGGATCAATTTTTCGGCATCCTCGGGGGTCAGGTCGAGGGTGACCGTCGGGACGACCACGGGTTTGCCGTCCTTCTGTTCGGTTGCGATCTGCCCTGTCGCGAGGATGGGAACATTCTGAAGGACGATCTTGCTTATATTTTCAACGGGGGAAGAACCGGGGATCTGCGTCGTCAGGACGACATCCACGTGGTTGTTCGGCGACAGGAACCCTGCGACCCCCGCAACCTCGTTCACTCCCACAGTGATGGCCCGATGTCCCGGCGGGACTACATAGGTCATCATTCCCGCGCCTCCTTTTAGATCCTTCGGCAGGAGCTTTTGTTCAGTTATCGGTTCTCCCGCCGCTACCGGATGGACGAGAATCCTGTCAACCACAGGTGTGGTGTCGGCAAAGCTCCCCTGCGGCCTGCTTTCATGCGGCCAGCCTACCGTCTTCAACTGTGTTGCATTGAGTTTGGTGCCGATGGGAATATCCGCCGCAGCCACAACTGTTTTTTCCGCCTGGGTAGCTTTCGATTTGTTCGTCTCCTGTTGCAGATAGTTGTAAACCCCCCATGATGCGAGTCCCGCAAAAATGAGTGCAACTACCGACACAACAACGACTGCGCCGGGCCTGGTCATATCTCCTCCTTATCAGTACTATTATTCTTTGATGAAAAAAATATATTTACTCATACCGCATTGATGCAGTTCCTGTAAGTGTGGCGCTTATAGGAATAAGCTTCGGTACAATAGAGACAAAATTAGTCAACTGTGTCTGAACCGTAACAATGTCGCCGGAAGACGGATGTACAGTGTTAGCAGTTACAGTGGTATCAGTAGTGCTGGGCGGCGTGCGAATTAAAATGGTTACATTCACTTGCTCAGGAGCTTTAGTGTAATAAACTGCATTGTTAACGCTGTTAGTGATTGTACTAATATCAGATGCACCCCATTTTGGTGGATTACCTGAGCCGGTGGGTGGGGTGACCACGGCGGTTCTTGCTCCGGCCCGGGCCGCGTTGTTGAGCATGTTTTTCACAAACATGGCTCGGCCGAACTCAACGATGCCGAAAACGAGCAGGAAGAGGATGAAAATTGAAAGTGCCGTCTCTATAAGAGCCTGACCTTTCTTGTTGTGGAGGATGCGAGCGCATTTTTGTTTGATCATCATAGCAATAATGTCCTGTTCTTAACAGGATACGTCTCATCTCTTCGAAATTGAGCGAAGAGGAAATACAAATCCCGTTGAGCAGCATGTCTATTTCAAAGGTCAAAAGGGCGATGAGCCATATTGAAATCTGTTGTTAGCAATATCAAGTATCAGAATAGGACGCGTTCTTGAAAAAAGGGAGAGCATCTGGACGCATCTACTGGATAAACCTTAGGGTGTATCAATAGATATGTAGAGATGCTCCCCCTTTGGTAATTATAAGCCTATGGCCATATACATTTGGTTCCGAAATGCCTTCGAGCAGAAAAAACTATAAAGTCCATGAATTTCAAGGCGAAAGCAGAGATCCACTTTTCAGCTCGGCAGCGAAATAATTCAAGTCTCCTCGAAAAGGGTATAGTATAATTAGCCGCTTTTGAGGCTGTCATTGGAGACTTGCATTGATAGTGCTGAATACGTTACATGTCGATCCGCCGAGGGCTTTCAGCATGGTAATGACTACGATGGCAATAAGTACCAGGAGCAGGGCATACTCGACGAGGGTCTGTCCTTTTTCGCTCTTGAGTGCTGTGAAGTATTTTACGAACAGTGCAGTAAAACAGTTCATGTCGTGACCTCCTTGGAAAAGAGTATCAATTATTTGAGACTTGCATTGATAGTGCTGAATGCGTTGTTCGTCGTTCCGCCGAGCGCCTTCAACATGGTAATGACTACGATGGCAATAAGTACCAGAAGCAGGGCATACTCGACGAGGGTCTGTCCTTTTTCGCTCTTGAGGGCACTGATGAGTCTTACATACAGCGCGGTGAAGTAATTCACGGTTTAGCCTCCTTTCGTTGATGTTTTTGATCGCTTTCAATGTAGTGTCACCAGATAACACTTAAACCTCTTCCGAATTGTCCACCCCCTTTGCAAAGAAAATTTTCTGCCAAGTCTGATTGGTCTGAAGAAGATGCAGTCGGCGATTCGGTAGCCTTGGTGGTGCAAGCCCGCAGATTAAACTAGATTAGACTAATTAGATATATTTAAATAGTTTATCTGTCAAGCATATTTAGCTAAAAATTGTCTGAACAAAGAATAGCCCCAAAAAGTCGCTTGTCAAGCGACAGGACAACATTTTCTCGGTTACATTGCATAGAGGGAGTGCGTTCAAGGGGGGGATGGCTAACAAACAAGCTATGGGCGGGAGTTCAGCAATTTTATCTACAGGTGGAGGGAGGTACGTTCAGTGTGCATGATGTGCACCACGGCTATCAGGAGGAATTGGAGCGCCAGCCAGCCCCCGTTGTGTACGAAGGGCCGGCTGGCGCAACTTTACGGCCTGCTACCTCCCTGTCCTGAGGGGTTGGCGCTGGTCCCCTGGAGGTATCTCACCGCCGCAGCCCCTGTGGCCGGAGTGATTTTCCCGGCGCTGACCAGGCTGTTTATCGCTGCTTCAGTGTCCATATCCAATTTCCAATTAGTGGTCTAATCCGCTTGTTCTATGGGCGGCTGCCGCCGTGGCCTCCCAGCAGGTAATTGATCGCGTTTACCTTGAGCTGGGCCAGTTCTGCACTGGTATAGGTATAGGTCGGACTGCTCCATGGATTGGTTGCCTTAGTCAGGGAATTGATTGCTGCTTCCACGTCGGTCGCATACCCACCAGTGTTGGTTTTTGTATCCAGATTGCCGTCATAGAGCCAATCAATTGAGTCGTAGATAAGCCGCTTGGCATAGATATCGTTATGGGCGTAAGCCCCCCAGTCAGCCTTTAGCAGGTTGTAGTTAAAGTTGGCCCCCATGGTGTTGGGACCAGTCCCTTTGCCATACAAGCGTTCCCAGTTGGCGGGGGTTCCGGGGACTACTTTGTTAGGCCTGTTCATCATTGCGTTGAGGCATGCCACGGCCGCCTGAAAACCGGTCCTGGCTGTTTGGAGAGTTTGGGGGGTCCAAGCGGAGAGAAGTGTGCCGGAAACAGAAGTGCCATCATGACAGGCGGAGCAGGTGTTGCTGACTATGGCACTGATTACCCCGGAGGACGGGTTGTTGTTGCTGATTGCAGGACTGAATGCGACAGGCACGAAAGAATGAGATTCGTTACTCTTCATATGGCAGGTAATGCAGGGTCCCTTACTGCCGGTATTCATGAAATTGTTCAAGCCGACGCTGTCATGAAGAAACTTCGGGGAATTGGTGTAATCCCTTCCGTCGTACTCGTAGCCGCTTACCTTGAATATGATGGATGCGCCGGGGAAGGCGTGGGCGCTAATGGCGCTCACGCCGCTGCTAAAATTGAGAAACTTTGCAGCGGCCTCTTTGATGAGGCTACCAGTACCGCGCCCCGCATGACAGACGATGCAGAGGTTAGACGTGCCGGCATCGGGAAAGTAGAAGGGCTCGTTGTTAATTTTTACCGTTGGCGCCACTTTGGTAGCTGACGAATAGTTGTAGTAGACCATGACCTGCGGGACGGCGCGCAGCTTGTAACTGTAGGAGTTGCCATTTCCGTCGTCATGGCAGGCATTGCATGCGGTAACTTCCTTGGTCTTATCGGTCGAGTTTGCAGGATATTGGGCGACCGGATAGCCCGGCCCCGCAAAGGGGCGTTGATCGGTGAAACCGGAGGTGACGTAATCTATATAGCCGGTGGTCGTATGACAGCGCACGCAGTAGTTTTCAAAGGTTGTATTGACCGGCAGGTACGTTCCTCTCGTCTTGAAGTCGTAGGCGGTCCGGGCGTTGGCCAGGGTATCGCCGTGCCCCGAGGCGGCCCACTGCTTGTTGATCGCAAGTCGTGACGACGGGTCGTGGGGGTTGTGGCATTTGCGGCAGTTGGCGACGTAGTTGGAGCTCACGTAGGAGGCGCGGAATTTCGTGTTGTTCACGCTGGCGGTCATGTTGCCGAAATGCTGGGGGGTATAGGCTATCATCACGTCGAGCGGGTGGCTCGGCCCGTGGCAGTTTTCGCATTGCCGCGCCGCGTCCGGGTTCATGAAGGTCGCAGTGATCGCCCCGGAACCGCCGTGGCACTGGCCGCAGCTGTTCGGGTGGTTGTGGGCCGGGCCGTGGCAATCACGGCACCCGGCGCCGCTGCCGGTCCTGTTGGCGGCGCTTTCCGTATTGTGGGCGGAAATCTGCCATTCCACGGAACTCGCCATCCCGGTCACAGGCGAAATCTCGGTTGTGAGATGGCAGCCGAGACACTGCTGGGACGCGGCGAGGGTCGATGCCGAAGGGGTAGAGCCTGTGTCACTGCCGCACCCTGCGAACAGCAGCACTTGAAAGAGTAACAATAAGATCGCAATAAAGTTTATAGCTTTCATACGCCAGCCCTCCTTTTGGCTGCTCGCTTTATAACACTTCTTTAGAAAAAAATGTAGCCATAAATTAACGAGTACAAAAATAAAGAATTATTTTAAATTAATAATACATTGTTAAGTGAAGTGATGAGTTGACTTAAATTTTCCGTTGTTGTATTTAAGCTATGGGCTTTTGTGCTGACGAGAAAGACGGCCGATTCCATTCCGGAAAATTGGTATGTTTTTAGTTGTCGTAGCTAACCTGCAGCACATGCCTTGCTTGCAATGCAATCATTTATTTCAGGAGGATTCATATGCACTACCGGGTAATCCTGCTGCCCCTGCTCCTCGCCTTAGTCCTGTCTTTTGTCGTCATCCAGAAAGCCCACGCCATTCCCGCCTTTACCCGTCAATACAAGACCGAATGCAGCACCTGTCATACCCTGTATCCCGAACTGAACGAATACGGCCAGGCATTCCTGAAAAACGGCTACGTGTATGCAAAGCCGGGGAGCGGGAGTGGGGGAGAGGCATCCGTACCGTCGGACGAGGGGGAAGGCACCCAGGCGCAGGCCGGAAAAAGCAAAAAAAACGAGGGAATTTCGCTCTCAGGGATTCCCGAGTGGCTTCCGCTCTCGGTTACGGCAAATCAGAACATCGTCTACAATGAACATGCGCCGAACGGCGACAACTGGGATTTTGCCACCCGCGATCTGGTGCTTCAGGGAGGGGGCGCGTTCCGCGACCTGGCCGGGTTTTTCATGACCTTCGACCTGTTTACCCATGCTTCCAACAATGTTCCAAACACCATCCAGATCGATACCAACAAGCTGGACGAACTCTTCATGGTATGGCGGCAACTCTTCCATACCCCGGTCAACATAAAATTCGGCAAGTTCGAACCCAAGCTCAGTCTCTGGAAGAAGAGCGACAAGATCATCATCACCTCCTTCGCCACCTCCGCCTTCAAGGTGGGAAGTTCCCCGTTCAGCATGGAGACTTCCCAGGATGCCCTTGAGGCCAACTGCGTTCTGGC